>CAYRBW010000009.1:0-27400 GCA_964422575.1 uncultured Limnohabitans sp. | reverse complement strand
AGTCCAGAGTCTCCAACAGTTTGGTATCCCCCACGACGCCCGCGTCGTTTCGGCCCATCGCATGCCCGACGACATGTTCGACTATGCACAGACAGCGGCTTCGCGTGGTCTGCAGGCCATCATCGCCGGTGCGGGCGGCGCGGCTCACCTGCCGGGCATGATCGCGGCCAAAACCGTGGTGCCCGTGCTGGGTGTGCCGGTGCAGACCAAGGCCCTGTCGGGCGTGGATTCGCTGCACAGCATTGTGCAAATGCCCAAAGGCGTGCCTGTGGCCACCTTTGCCATTGGTGCAGCCGGTGCGGCCAACGCTGCCCTGTTTGCCGTCGCCATGCTGGCCAACAAGGACCCGGCCTTGCGTCAAAAGCTCGAAGCCTTCCGTGCCGAGCAAACCGCCGCAGCGCGTGCCATGACTTTGCCTCCGGCCGGTGCAGCATGAACAAGCCTTTGCACAAAGCGCTTTTGCCCGGTTCGCTTGTCAACGGTCAACCTGCCACCTTGGGCGTGATGGGGGGTGGCCAATTGGGCCGCATGTTTGTGCACGCAGCGCAGGCCATGGGGTATTTCACCGCGGTGCTCGACCCCGACGCGGCCAGCCCCGCTGGGCTGGTGAGCCACCACCATGTGCAGACCGACTACCTGGACGAACAGGGTTTGGCTCAGTTGATGCAGCGTTGCTCGGCCATTACCACTGAATTTGAAAATGTGCCCGCGCCCGCGCTGGTGACCTTGGGCGCACACCGCTCGGCGGCACCCGGCGCCGATGCTGTGGCGATCGCGCAAGACCGCGCTGCCGAAAAAGCCCATTTTGTCCGCTGTGGTGTACCTGTGGCACCGCATGCCGTCATCGACACACCTGCGCAATTGGCGGCCGTGGTTGACGATTTGTTGCCCGGCATCCTGAAAACGTCACGCATGGGCTACGACGGCAAAGGCCAGATCCGCGTCAAGACCCGCGCCGAGCTGATGGCGGGCTGGGACCAACTCAACAACGTGCCTTGTGTGCTCGAAAAAATGCTCCCACTGAAAGCCGAGTGTTCGGTCATTGTGGCGCGTGGGGCCGACGGGCAGATGGTGAATTTTCCGGTGCAACTGAATTTGCACCGTGAAGGCATTTTGGCCGTGACCACCGTGCACGAAGGCGCTGTGCCTGCCGAACTGGCTGAGCAGGCCGTGGCCGCCACGCGTGCCATTGCACAAGGCATCCACTATGTGGGTGTGCTGTGTGTGGAGTTTTTCATCCTCGAAGGTGGGCAGCTGGTCGTCAACGAAATGGCCCCGCGTCCGCACAACAGTGGTCACTACACGATGAACGCTTGCGACCAGTCGCAGTTCGAGCTGCAGGTGCGCACGTTGGCGGGTTTGCCACTCACACAACCGTGCCAGCATTCCCCAGCCATCATGCTCAATTTGCTAGGTGACTTGTGGCCCGAAGGCACCAGTCCCGATTGGGGTGCTGTGCTGGCACTGCCCGGTACGCATTTGCATTTGTACGGCAAGTTGTCTGCCCGATCCGGCCGCAAGATGGGGCACCTGAACATCACCGGACCCAGTCCTGAAGCGGTGCGAGCCACGGCCTTGCAGGCTGCGGCTTTGCTCGGCATCGAAGCGTTTTAAGGCGGCAGATGATTCTGCGCGCGAACGAGGCAACCATTGTGCAGGCTGCGCAAGCCCTGCGTGACGGTCAGCTGGTCGGTCTGCCCACCGAGACGGTGTATGGTTTGGCTGCCAACGCCTGCGACGACGATGCGGTGGCCCGTATTTTTGTGGCCAAGGGCCGACCGGCAGACCACCCCTTGATCGTGCATGTGGCCAGTGTGGAACAGGTGCCTCTGTTTGCTGCACAAGTGCCGGCGTTTGCGCAAAAGCTCATGCAAGCGTTCTGGCCCGGCCCGCTCACCTTGATCTTGCGGCGCCAAAGTGGCGTGGCTTCGGCCTCGGCGGGGGGGCAAGACTCGATTGGTTTGCGCTGCCCCTCACACCCCGTGGCGCAGGCACTGCTCAAAGCCTGTGCCGCTTTGGGCGTGCCAGGCGTCTCGGCCCCTAGTGCCAACCGTTTTGGCCGCGTAAGCCCGACCACGGCCGCTCATGTGCAGTCTGAATTGGGCTCCGATTTGCTGATTCTGGACGGTGGTGAATGCGCTGTAGGCATTGAGTCCACCATCATCGACTGCACGCGGGGTGAGCCCGTGTTGCTGCGGCCTGGTCAGATCACGCGTGCGCAAATCGAGGTCGCCTGTGGCCACACGTTGCGTGCCAAAGACGCCCCACAAGACGTGAGTGGTCAGGCTGCGCCCCGTGCTTCGGGTACGCTCGAATCGCACTACGCGCCGCGCGCCAAGGTGCGCTTGATGTCGGCAGCAGACATCAGCGCCAAACTGCAGGCTTTGGGGCCACACGCCAACAACCTGGGGCTCTGGTGTGCCGAGCGCCCTGATGAGGGCGCGGGTTTGGGCGCGGGTGTGTTGTGGCGCACACAGCCGCAGCGTGCCGAGCAGGCCGCGCACGAGTTGTTCAGTGTGCTGCGCGAACTGGACGCCCGAGGTGTGCAGCAAATCTGGGTTCAATTGCCGCCCGACACCCCCGAGTGGGAAGGGGTGCGGGACCGCTTACAGCGGGCTGCCGCTTGAGTGTGTAATGCAAAATGCCCGCAATTGCGGGCGTTTTGAGGCTGGATGCCAGGCCGATCAGAAACGCATGCCAACACCCAATGTGACGATACCCGGATTGAGCGTCGTCTGGATGCTTTGCCCCGTGGACAGAGTGGTGCTTGTTTTTAAGAAGGTTTTGGCATAAGACATATCCACAAACCAGCGGTCGTCGATGCGAACGTACATACCCAAGCCAGCGCTCAGCGCAAATTTGGAGTCCACCTTCAGGCCCGTGCTGCCTCCTACAGGGTTGATAGGGTTAAGTCCATTGAGCGCAGCACTACCTTGGGCATCATGGAAGTAGGCGTAACTCAAGCCCAGCATTCCATACGGACGGAATTTGGCATTGGCTTCACCCAATCGGTATTGTCCGAACACGGTAATGGGCAAGGCTGTGACCGTGCCGATTTGACCTGTTCCGGAGATGGCCCCTGTGCCATAAAGCTTGTGTTTGAAGCCCAAACCCAAAGGTACGGCCACAGACCAATGGTCGTTGTAGACGTATGTGAGTTGGACTGTCGGTTGCGTGTCACTGCCAACGCCCACCGTGGTACCAGGGGGGGACGGTGCGCTGAGCAGGCCGCTGCTGACGCTGGGGGCGAGGTGTGTGACCCCGCCCTGGATCAACCAGCCAGCTGATTGCGCCCATGCGCCTGAAAATGCAGTGATCAAAGCGATAGCCAGAAACTTCTTTTTCATTTGTAACTCCTAGGTTCTTGCATCAGAGCCAGCCGGCACGGGCCAGGGCGCGGGAGACGGAGGACGCCAAAAGGCGGTGTCCCATTGGCGTGGGGTGGAAACTGTCTGAGAAAGCATAGGTTTTCCACCATCCTGCGGATTTTCCCGTTGGAGGTGACGCATCCAAAGTGGTGCTCAAGCAAGGAAAGTTGCCAAGAGGTCCCATCGTCACGGTGCAAACGGGTTGTGTAGCATTCGATAAACCATAGGCTGTTGGGTTGGCCACTTCGTCCTGGAAGTCGGTGTAAAAATCAACCAGAGCCACACGAGGCTCTGAGCCAATTCGTGTACTCAGTCTGTTGTTGAAAGTCGATATCCAGGTACGGATGAGACCTTGAGTTTGGGCCGCTTGCGTGGTGGGCATGCTGCTCAATACCCCTTGAAATTTAGGCGTGATGGTGATGTCCGGTATATTCAAAATGGCCACATGAATGGCATTCTTGGCCAAGACCTTTGTTGTGACATCGTCGTAAAAAGTATCGGCCAAAGCTTGCATGTAAGCCCCACCTGCGCTGGCACCGGATGCATCTTGTGTTAGCAAGGTGTTGATCACTGTCGGTGAAAGTTGTTGTGCTAAAAATGTTCGATAGTCGGTGATCTTGCCGCTTGTATTCATTGGATCGGCGGCTGCTTCCAAAAAGGCAGTGGTCAGATCCGCGGCATCATTGCCACCGCCGTCAATCAAAATCAAATCGTTTGCCGTGTAATTGCCTGCCAATGCACGCATGCCCATTTGAGTCCCGACGGTCAAAGGGTTGGCGTTGCCACCTTCGGCATCCTTGACCCTGACTCTGCCACCACCAATGGCGTAATTCGTACAGCCCGCTGTGCTGTTTGCCGCAAAAGTAGTTCCTGTGAATGTGTAGAAATTGCACTGCGACACGCCTTCAAGTCCAAAATTATTGGCAATAATTTGCGACCAAATCAAAGAGTTTTGAGGATTTGTGGGGTCCTGAACAGTGAATTTGACGCCGCCAAACGTGCCAACATCAGCCAAGCTGTCGCCCATGACATAGACTTTGCTGATGGTGGTTTTGGGGGGTAGAGCATCGTTGCCACCACAAGCTGTGATGCCTATGCCCACCAACGCGGTCATGGATGCGTAAATGCCCCATCTCAGAAAATTTTGCATGGCTCGTCTCCTACTTTTGAAAAAAAGAACGGTTGTTCTTTTTCGAATCGTAGGAGAGAAACCCCAATCCGCTTGATGGGGTATCTACCGATCTTTTTAATGATTTTGTAAAAATTTCAGCGGTAACGCAGTTTCATCACCAAAATCACCAGCGCCAGGCTGGTGGTGATGGTGTTGGCGATGATGATGGGCCAGGCCATCAGCAAGATGCCGTAGACCAGCCACAGGGCTACGCCCGCGGTGAACAGGCTGTACATGCCGAGTGAAATGCCGCTCACATCGCGTGTGCGGAAGGTTTGCCAAGCTTGTGGAATGAAGCTCGCCGTGGTCAGAAATGCGGCGAAGGAGCCGATCCAGTCGATCAATGTCATGCGCTGATTGTCACCGGGCGTTCGCTGTTCTGCGCGTGTCGGTGGCGTTGTTCGCGTCACGTACCGTCCATTCGAGCAACGCGTCCAAGGCGGGGCGTGCTTGGTTGGCGTTGGGGTGGTTCACGATGGCGACCACGCTGTAGCGCACACCACTTTGGCCTTGCACATAGCCTGCCACAGAGGCCACGTCGCGCAGCGAGCCTGTTTTGAGCCAAGCTTGCCCGATCAAGGGGGAGCCTGGCAGTCGCTCGCGCAGGCGTTGGGTGGTGCCGTCCACCCCCGCCACCGAAAGTGAAGCCTGAAACACCTGCGCGTGTGGGCTGGCGTGGGCCGACTGCAGCAGCACGCTCAGGGCCTGCGCGGTGCTGCGTTCATCGCGTGACAGACCTGAGCCGTTTTCCAGCACGGGTTCTGGCAGACCTGGAAAACGGTCACGCCACCAGCGTGACACGCGCAGCCGTGAGGCTTCGAAGCGCCCAGGTGATCCCAGCTCGCTCGACAGGGTGAGGAACAACTGCTGCGCCATCACGTTGTTGGAGAACTTGTTGATGTCGGCAATCACCTCGCCCAGCGGCAACGACGGTGCATCGAGCAAGAGCCTGGCTTGTGGGGGCAATGGGCCATAGCGCACTTGTCCGCCCAAGCGTCCCCCGGCTTCTTGCCAGAGCGCCTGAATGACTTTGGGGGCGTACTGTTCGGGGGCGGGGTAGGCGACAGGCCATGGCCGCTCGCCGCAGCTGGCCGGGTAGCTGCCCGCAAAGCGCACGGTGGCTGTTTGGCTGAAGTCGGCGCGTAACTGCCTGCGCCAGTCATTGCAGGGGCCACCAGCCAGCGGCAGCTCGGTGGGGGCGTCAAAGCCTGCCAACGGAGGCTCGTAGCGCACGTGGGCTTTGCCGGTTCCGGGCTCGGGGCGAAAACTGTAGACCACCGCCTTGAAATTGAGCAGCAAGCCATCTGGGCTCACGTTGTAGGGGCGCAAGGGTTCGTCGTCAAACGGTTCACTGCGGTGGGTCACGTCGAACACGCTGCGGTCAAGCACGATGTCGCCCCGGACTTCGCGTACGCCTGCAGCTTGCAGTTGGCGCATCATGGCTTGAAGCCGCTCAAGCACCAGCTTGGGGTCTCCACTGCCACGCAGGATCAAGTTGCCCATCAGCACGCCGTCTTGCAGAGGACCTTCGGCATACACCCGGTTAGGCCAGACGTATTCGGGCCCCAGCAATGACAAACCTGCATAAGTGGTGATCAGTTTCATCACCGATGCCGGGTTGCGGGGTTCAGCTGCCAGGTGGGCCAAACGTGTGAGCGATGCTGAGGTTGCTGTGCTGGGCAACCGGCTGACCTTCACACTGATGGCTGAGGGCGGCACCTGAGCTTTGAGCAATGCTTGCAGCACGGGGGCAGGCAAGGTATCGCTGTGGGCTTTGGCGGGTGGGGCGGCATGTGCGTAACCGGTCAACCACAGCGTTAGCCACAAGGTGCAAGTGCTGCAGTCCCTTAAAAAGCGGGGACACATGAGCAGGGGGATCGACATCATGCAGTGAGTCTAATGGCGTGGCCAAGGGTCTGAGGGCCGTATGATTCGGGCCATGCGATTTTCTTCAAAAACCGTGGGCTTGGCCTCGGCCATCATCACGGTGCTGATCTGGACTGGCTTCATTGTCATTGCGCGCGCTTCGGCATCGCGCGGGTTGCTGCCGCTGGACATTGCGCTGGCCCGCATCGTGGGGGCCAGTTGCGTGCTCTTGCCCTGGGCGTGGTGGCTCATGCGCCCAGCCCGCCAGCGCGGTGAGCGCGTGGGCTCCTTGTTCGGCTTGTCGCCCCTTGCGCTTGCTCCCACGGTGCAGGCCGGGGTGCTGGGGGGCTTGTTGTACGCGGTCTTAGCCTACACCGGCTTCTTTTATGCCCCGGCAGCGCACGCCTCGGTTTTGATGCCAGGGAGCCTGCCCTTATGGACCACCTTGCTGGCTTGGCTGGTTTTGCGGGAAAAGGTTTCCTCATCCCGTGCGGTGGGTTTGGGTTTGATCGTGTTGGGCGATGTGTTGGTGGGCGGTGTCAGCCTGCTCAAAGCCTTTGACGGCGGCGAGGTCTGGAAAGGTGATTTGTTGTTCATGACGGCCGCTTGTTGTTGGGCAGGCTACAGCGTCACCGTGCGACGTCATGGCCTGGATGCGGTGCGCGCCACCATGGCGATCACCGCTCTGGCCTTTGTGGGTTTTGTACCGCTGTACCTGACGTTGACCGCTTTGGGCGTGCTGTCGACCCACTTGCACCAAGCGCCATGGTCAGAATTTTTGTTTCAAGCCGTTTTCCAAGGGTGCGGTTCTGTGGTGATTTCGGGCATCACGTTCACGCAAATGGTGCGCCATTTCGGGCCCGTGCGCTCCACCATGATCACGGCGTTGGTGCCTGGCTTGTCGGCCATGGGCGCTGTCTGGTTTCTGGGTGAACCCATGCACTGGAATTTGCTGGCCGGGCTGGCCTTGGTGACGGGGGGGATTTTGTTTGGCGTGCGGCAGGCTCGGCCTGTCGCGGCCGTGGAGGGCAACAAACCATGACGCAACACCAGCAGATCAGGGCGCACTGGTTGGCGTTTGACACCAGCACCGATGTGCTGTCGCTGGCGCTGTCCCGGGCTGATCAGGTTTGGGCGCAAACTTTGCCGGGTGGTGCACAAGCCTCCAGCGGCCTGATTCCGGCTGTCATGGCCTTGTTGGCTCAAGCAGATTTGACCTTGGGTGAACTCGACGCCATTGTGCTGGGCCGTGGGCCAGGTTCTTTCACGGGTTTGCGCACCGCCTGCGCGGTGGCGCAGGGGTTGGCTTTTGGGGCCCATGTACCGGTGCTGCCTGTGGACACCTTGCTGGCGGTGGCCGAAGAAGCCCGCTACCAACGCGTGCAAGCGGGTCAGAACGATGCCGATGTGAGCGTCTTGGCCTTGCTCGATGCGCGCATGGACGAGGTCTACAGCGCCAGCTACCACTGGCAGTCGTCCAGCCAGCGCTGGCGCATGGTTGCCGATTGCCGCGTGGGTGCGCCAGAAGCCCTGTCGTGGTCGGGTGGTGCTGTTTTGCTCGCGGGCAATGTGTTTGAAGCCTATGGCCATCGGCTGAACGTGCTGGGTGAGCGTTGCAGTGCTTTGCCCACGGCCCAGGCTTTGCTGCGTCTGGCACCGTCCCTGTGGGTGCAAGGCCTGGCCGTGTCTGCCGATCAGGCCATGCCGCTGTACATCCGTGACAAAGTGGCCAACACCACTGCCGAGCGTGAAACCATGAAAGCCCAAGCTGCGATGGCCAAGGTGGCCAGCCAGGCATGAGGGATGCGGGCATGACGTCGGACAAAGCATCAGCGTGGATGCCGCCCTCTGAGGCGGCGCGCAATGCGGCGACCTTGCGCCCCATGACCCCCGAGGACCTCAATGCCGTCATGGGCATCGAGCAGACGGCTTACAGCCACCCGTGGTCTAGGGGCAATTTTCGCGACTCGCTCAACCCGCTGTTTGACGCCCAATGCCTGTGGCTCGAAGGCGAATTGTTGGGCTATTTCTTGGCCATGCGCGGTTTTGAAGAGATGCATTTGCTCAACATCACCGTCGCACCTGCCCGCCAAGGCCAAGGCTGGGGCCACATGATGTTGGACGCCTTGTCCCTCATGTCGCGCCATGAGGGTGCGCAATGGCTTTGGCTGGAGGTGCGCCAGAGCAATCTGCGCGCCCTGCAGGTGTATGAGCGCTATGGCTTCAAGCAGGTCAGTGTCCGCAAGGATTACTATCCAGCAGGCCGCCAGCAGCGAGAGCATGCGGTGGTGATGAGTTTGAAACTGTGAGCCCCAACATGAGCGACCCCACCCGATTTGACCTGGACGAACGCCAACGCGCCATGCTGGCTGAAATGGGCGTGCGCGTGTGGTGGCCGCAAAGTCATGCGCTGACCGATGCCGAGCCTTCACCTCAGCCTGTGCCTGTGGTCGCTGTGGCCCAGCCGACGACCCCGGTGACGTCCGACAGTGTCACGGTCGTCGCTGCGCTGGGGGCTGTGCAGCCCGCCATATCCGTTCGTCCAGTGATAGCAAAGCCCACACCTGCTTTGGCCGTGAAGCCTTTGGCCGACGGCGTCGACCACATGGATTGGGCTGTGCTGAAAGACACGGCGTCAGCTTGTCAGGCCTGCGACTTGTGCCAGCAACGCCAAAATGGTGTTTTTGGCGTGGGCGATGCCCAGTCTCACTGGATGGTGATTGGCGAAGCGCCGGGCGAAAACGAAGACAAGCAAGGTGAGCCCTTTGTGGGCCAGTCCGGCCAACTGCTTGACAACATGCTCAAGGCCGTTGGGTTGAGCCGTCAGACCTCAGGCGAAGGCGGCGTGTACATCACCAACGCCCTCAAATGCCGTCCACCGGGCAACCGCAACCCAACAGCCCAAGAGTTGGCTACATGCGAACCCTATCTGGCGAGGCAAGTGGCGCTGGTGCAGCCCAAAATCATCATCGCGATGGGTCGTTTTGCGGTGCAGGCACTGCTGCAAACAACCGAACCATTGGGCAAGTTGCGTGGACAAATTCACCGTTACCGAGGCGTGCCGGTGGTGGTGACTTACCACCCCGCGTACCTGCTGCGCAACCCAGCCGACAAAGCCAAGGCTTGGCTCGATCTGCTGCTGGCACTCAAAACAGCGCAAGGCTGAGCAACGCCAGCGGGTCAGATCTTTCGGTTTTCAAGCCCGCACGATCAGGTCGGGCAACTCGTTGCGGTGTTCATCGCTTGCAAAGTGTCCCATCAGCAAAGCGGACACCTCCTCCAGCGCTTGCGTCAAGCCGGTTTCAAAGTCACCCGCTTGCAGCCGCTGGCGCAGGCCCAGCACCACGGTTTGCCAATGGGCTTCGGTGGTGTGCCGCATCAGGCCCCGGTCGGCCAGGATTTCAATGCGTCGCTCAGCCAGCAACAGATAAATCAGCACGCCATTGTTGTGCTCGGTGTCCCAAACCCTCAGTCGTCCAAACCAAGCCATGGCCCGTTGGCGCACCACCGTGTGCAAGGGTGCTTGCCGCCCGGCTCGCCAGGCGTAGCTCAGCGGCAGCGCTGCTTCCACGCAGACCCGGATCTGACCGCTGTGCCGCTGCTCGCTTGCGCGTACACGCGCCGTCAGGCGTGCGGCCAAATCGTCGGGCACAGCATGCCATGCTGCGCGCTCGCTTTGCCAAAGGTGACGCCCAAGGCGCAGCAGCCAATTCAAGATGTTGTCACGTTCTGCCATCACCAGCTCCCAGAAGCGCCACCGCCACCCGCGTCACCGCCACCACCAGACGACATGCCACCGCCGCCGCCACCACCAAAGCCACCACTTCCACCAAAGCCGCCACTTCCATGACCCCAACCGCCACTTGAGGGACCACCCCAACCGCCCTTGTGGTGACCAACCGAAACCGGCAAGCCCCGGCTGAGCAAACCGCCAAAAAAGCCGATCAGTCCCGCCAACAAGGCCATCCACGCGCGCTGCGTGATTTGCCAAACCAGAAAACTGGCGACTGTTGCGCCCGCCAGCGCACCCAAGCGCTGACCCAGCAATTGCCGCAGCACACCGGTTACCAGCGGCACCGCCACGAGCAGCAGCATGGTGGCCTCTACGATGTCGAATTCATCAATCTGTGGGCGTGGTGGTGATGCCGCAGGTGCTGGCAGCGCTTCGCCCGTGATGCGCGCTTGCAGTTGCGTCAGTGCATCGCGCAGGCCACCGGCATGGTCGCCACGCCGAAAGGCGGGCACGATCTGTTGGTCGATGATCCGCTTGGCCAGCGCATCCGGGATGGCACCTTCCAGCGTCTTGTAGGGCGCAATCCGCACCCTGCGGTCTTGCAGCGCCGCCACCAGCAACAAGCCATCGCCCACACCTGCGCGACCCAGCTTCCAAGTCTCGGCCACCCGTTGGCTGTAATCGGCAATGTCTTCGGGTGCCGTGGTGTTCACCAGCAGCACCACAATTTGCGCGCCTCGCTCGCGCTCAAACCCGGCCAGTTGTTGCTCCAGCGCCGCCATGTCAGACGCAGACAGCGTGCCCGTCTCGTCCATCACATGCGCCCGCAAAGCGGGCACAGGCAGCAGGCCTGCTGCATCCACGGCCCAACTTGGCAGCGCCAGCAAGCAGCAGGTCAGCGCCATATACAAGCAGCGGCCAAAGCGCATGGGCATCATTTGTCGAAGTCCACTTTGGGTGGTGCCGAGATGGCCGCTTCATTGGCCACCGAGAAGTTGGCTTTGGGCTGGTAGCCCATGACCATGGCGGTCAGGTTGCTCGGAAAGCTGCGGGCCAGCACGTTGTAGTCCTGCACGCTCTTGATGTAGCGGTTGCGAGCCACGGTGATGCGGTTCTCTGTGCCTTCGAGTTGCACGCGCAGATCGGCAAAACCCTGGTTGGCCTTGAGGTTGGGGTAGTTTTCAGACACCATCAGCAGGCGCGACAAGGCGCTGCTCAGTTCGCCTTGTGCGGCCTGAAACTTCTTCATGGCTTCGGGGTCTTTCAGCGTTTCGGGGGTGACCTGGATGCTGGTCGCTTTGGCTCGTGCCTCGACCACTTTGGTCAGTGTTTCCTGCTCGAAATTGGCCTCACCCTTGACGGTGGCAACGATGTTGGGGATCAAGTCCGCGCGGCGTTGGTACTGATTGAGCACTTCTGACCAAGCCGATAGCGCCTGTTCGTCCAGACGCTGGAAATCGTTGTAACCGCAGCCTGTCAGGCTCAGTGTGCTGACCAGCGCAATGGCACCCAGCAAGCGGCGCAAGAAAGTTGAAAACATGAAGATCCCCTGTGGTTTGAAATTTGAAAAAATGATACCTGCAAGACTCAAGCCGACGCACGGTTTGGGCTAGGCCACAGCACCGCCGCGATCGACAGCACCATCAGACCCACGGCCGCCCAATCCTGCCAGTGCAGCACCTCGCCCAGCCACAGCGCCCCGCTGAACACACCCAGCACCGGGATCAGCATCACGCTCAAGGTGGAGGCCACAGGCGGCAGGCTGCGCGCCAGGTAAAACCAAGCAGCGTGCGCAAAGCCAAACACCAGCACCGCATTGAAGCCGATGGCAAACCAGTTGCTGCTCGACGGCACCACCCACTGCCCGCGCTCGAACACGAAGGCCAGCACCGTCATCACGCCGGCCGTCATGAACGTCATCCAGAACGAAATGGCCAGCGTGGGCACCGGCATCTGGGTGCGCCGCAGCAGCTGGGTGCCCAGCGCCCAAGTGCTGGCTGCGCCCAAAGCCAGCAGCACACCTGCAGGCTTGCCGCTCAGGTTGGCCATTTCGTGCCAAAGCAACAGCACCACGCCCAGCGATGCAGCCGCCACGCCGCCCCAAGCCCGTTTGGCCAGCTGGTCGCCAAACACCAGCGCACCCAGCACGGCAGAAAAAATCGGCATCGTGTAACCCAAGATGGCCGAGCGCCCGCTGGAGAGCGACTGCACCGCAATGATGATCAGCGCATGCCAGATGAACATATTGAACACCGCCAGCACCAGCAGCTCGGGCCAGTGGCGGCGCTCGATGCGAAACGGCACCTTCATCGCCCACAAAGCCAGCCCCAGAACGGGCGTGCCCAGCCACAGGCACAACATGCGAAACGTCAGCGGCGGGAAACCCGTGACCCCCAGTTTCATGATGGGCCAATTGATGCCCCAGACCAGGGTCAGCAAGACCAGAACAGTCCATTGCCGGGATGAGAGTTTGTGCATGAGGCCATCTTAGCTTTGGCCCGCGAGCAAGGCTGTCGCCCTGAGCGCCACAAGACCGCCCTTTAAAATACCCGCATGACCTTCCTCGACATGCTGCGCGCCGCCGAGCGCCAAAACGGCTCCATGCTTTGTGTGGGCCTGGACCCGGAACCCACCAAGTTCCCTGAGCGTTACAAGGGCGACGCCAATAAAATCTACGACTTTTGCGCATCCATAGTGGACGCGACAGCCGACTTGGTCAGCAGCTTCAAGCCCCAAATCGCCTACTTTGCCGCCCACCGCGCCGAAGGCCAGCTCGAACGCCTCATGGAACACATGCGCCGCGTGGCCCCGCATGTGCCGATCATTCTGGACGCCAAGCGCGGCGACATCGGCTCCACGGCCGAGCAATACGCCAAAGAAGCTTTTGAGCGCTACGGTGCCGACGCGGTGACCCTGTCGCCCTTCATGGGTTGGGACTCGGTGGCCCCTTACCTGAAGTACGAAGGCAAAGGCGCTTTCTTGCTGTGCCGCACCTCCAACCCCGGCGGTGACGACCTGCAAAACCAGCGCCTGGCCTCGGTGGACGGTGCGCCTCGTGTGTACGAACACATCGCCGGTCTGGCCCAAGGCCCCTGGAATTTGAATGGCCAACTGGGTCTGGTGGTGGGCGCGACCTATCCCGCCGAGATCGAACGGGTGCGCGAGCTGGCCCCCACACTGCCCCTGCTGATTCCCGGTGTGGGCGCACAAGGCGGCGACGCCGTGGCCACCGTCAAAGCCGGCTGGCGCGCCAACGCCGACGGCAGCAGCGCCGGTTCGATCATCGTCAACTCGTCGCGTGCCGTGCTCTACGCATCAAGCGGCGAAGACTTTGCCGAAGCCGCTCGCCAAGTGGCCATGCAGACGCGGGACACGCTGGAAGCGGCCAAGGGCTGAGACACTGGCGCATGACTGAACGCAAACTCACCCTCTCTCGTCTTGAAAATCTGCTGATGACGGCCTGTGATGCCCTTCGCGGCAACATGGACGCCAGCGAATACAAGGAATACATCTTTGGCATGTTGTTGCTCAAGCAGGCCAGCGATTTGTTTGACGAGCGCCGCACAGCCATTCGGCAAGAGGGCAAAGCACAAGGCTTGAGTGATGCCGACATTACCTTAAATCTAGAAGACAAAGACCAATACTCTGGCAAATACTTTTTTGTTCCTGAACGTGCACGTTGGAGCACGCCTTGGGTGGAGCACACCATCAAAGATGGTCAATCTATAGCGATACATCACCCAGCACTCAAGCACTTGAAAGTCAATGTCGGCTCCATGCTCAACAAGGCACTGGAAGCGTTAGAAGACGAGAACCACGAAGCCCTGCAAGACGTGCTCAAAGGAACAATCAACTTCAACCGCAAGATTGGCCAGACTAGCCGTTGGCATTGATGTGAACGAGAACATGTTTCTCCGATGATTTACAAGAACCTCAACCCCGAAAAAGCGCTGATCTGGCGCATCATCCACCGCGACAATTTGCCGTGGGTGTTGCAGCATGGTCTGCACAGCGGCAACAGTGCCCAGCGGGCGCCAAACTGGGTGAGCATTGGCAATTCGGAGTTGATCGACAAGCGCGCACGACATACGGTGCCAGTACCACCGGGAGGGCTGCTGAACGACTACGTTCCCTTCTATTTCACGCCTTTCTCGGTCATGATGCGTAACATTTGTTCGGGGCGCGGTGGCGTGCAACAGCGGCAAAACGATGAGATCGTGATTCTGGTTTCCAGCCTGCACCAATTGGTGCAGCAGGGCCTGCCGTTTTTATTCACTGATATGCACGCTTATTACCGCTGGGCCACGTATTACAGCGACCTGGCCCATCTGGACAAGGTTGACTGGAAGCTCTTGCAGGCGCGTGACTTCCGCAGAGATGAGAACGATCCGGCTAAGTTTGAGCGTTATCAGGCTGAGGCTTTGATTCATCAGCACTGCCCGGTGTCGGGGTTGATCGGGATTGTGTGCCATTCAGAAGAAGGCAAAATGCAGGCTCAAGCGCAAGTTGCAGCCCAAGGGCTGGATTTGACGGTTCATGCACGTCCAGGGTGGTATTTCTGATGCTCAATTTCACAACAGGTAATTTGCTGGAAGCCGGCGCGCAAGCGTTGGTGAACACAGTGAACACCGTCGGCGTGATGGGCAAAGGCATTGCCTTGATGTTCAAAGAACGTTTTACTGACAACTATCGCCAATACGCCGCAGCGTGCAAGGTGGGCGAGGTGCGTACAGGCCACATGTTCATCACACAACCCGCAGAGCTGGATGGCCCTCGCTGGATTGTGAATTTCCCGACCAAGCAACATTGGCGCTCGCCTTCGCAGTTGGCATGGGTGGTTGAAGGTTTGCAAGACCTTCGCCAGTTTTTGATTGAAAACAATGTGCAGTCCATTGCCATTCCCCCTTTGGGAGCGGGCAATGGGGGGCTAGATTGGGAGCTGGTGAAGCCAGAGATTGAGCGTGCATTGGGCGATTTGCCCAACATCGACATCATTGTTTTTGAACCGACCAAGCAATACCAAAACGTGGTTAAACGTGCTGGCGTTGAGAAGCTAACACCCGCACGCGCCTTGATCGCTGAATTGGTTCGTCGCTATTGGGTGTTGGGCATGGAGTGCAGCTTGCTGGAAGTTCAAAAGCTGGCTTGGTTCCTTGAGCGTTCTATCGAGCGACTCAGCCCTGCCAATCGGTTGAATTTGAAATTTGAGCCCAATAAATTCGGCCCCTATGCACCAGGCTTGAACCATTTGCTCAACAGCTTGGACGGTAGTTATTTGCACAGTGAAAAGCGCATTGCGGATTCGATGCCTTTCGATGTGATCTGGTTTGACGACCAGCGCAAAGATCTGGTTCAAGCGTATTTGCAAAGTGAAGCGAAAGATTACTTACCTGCACTTGAAGAAACTACAGCCCTTATTGACGGCTTTGAGTCTCCATTCGGCATGGAGCTGCTAGCAACGGTTGACTGGCTTTTAACCAACCAACGTGCACAGCCCAATGTGCAGTCTGTGCGTGAGGGTTTACTGGCTTGGCCAATCGCAGACGCTGGGCAGCGCAAGGCCAAGTTGTTTACTGATGAAGCCGTTGGCTTTGCGCTTGAGCGTCTGACCGCTACACGCAGCCAGGCCCACACAGCCTGATAACGCGCTCATGTCGGAATACTGCGAGGTAGAACAACCCTGCCTCGTCAGTTGGTCGCGCAGGGTTGGACGGTGATTGATCAGGCCAACGGCTCTCCTGTGCCGGTTTTTGAAACGGACGATGACCGCTTGAGTTACTTGGTTCGGCTGCCGGTGCACCCGCTGGTGGAGCACGCACAGGAAGCCACCGACCAAGTCACCACGGAAGTCACCACGGAAGTCACCACGGAAGTCACCACGGAAGTCGGTCGGCTGTTGGGTGCCTTGCAAGGCACCATGGCCCGGACCACGTTACAGGAAGCCATGGGCTTGAAAAATGCCGAACACTTCCGCAAAGCCTATCTTTTGCCAGCCTTGACCCATGGCATGGTGGAGATGACGTTGCCCGACAAACCCAACAGCCGCAATCAACGCTACCGCCTCTCCCTCCGTGGCCAGCAATGGCTGGTCAGCCAAGGTCAAAAGCCGTGACCGAGGCTTTGACGATCTATGCCGCGACGGACGAGCTGCAAGAGTTAAAAGCAGGCTTGCAAGACATCAGCAGCGAATTGCCCATCTTGGGTGAGCGTTATCAGCGTTTGTTGCAGCACTTCGATGCCTTGGGTGTGAGGCACATCAAGCAGTTTGTAAACGGTGATTTGGCCGATATGGCAGTCGAAGCATCGGTGGTGGATGCCGCAGTGACTGTGCTGAAAAATGAGAAGTACCGTCCAGACTTTGACGTGTATCTGAAGAACTTTTTGATGAGCATGGACATTGTGTTGCCACATGCATCGGCACAGCCTTATCGCGTTCCAGCCAAACGGTTTGGCTACATTTGGGCGGTACCAAAGAGTGCTACAAAGACAGCAGCTTGAACTTGGGCAATGCATCATTCAGGGGTAAAAATGCAAGCTACCGTCTCTTCGAGCGACCTCAAATCAATCCTTTTATCCAAACGAGCCAACCTTTATTACTTGGAATATTGCCGCGTTTTGTGCAACGGCGGGCGCGTGGAGTTCGTCACCGATGAAGGCAAGCGTTCGCTGTATTGGAATATTCCCATTGCCAATACCACTACCGTGCTGCTGGGAAATGGCACATCCATCACACAAGCGGCCATGCGCGAATTGGCCAAGGCAGGTGTGTTGGTCGGTTTTTGCGGGGGCGGGGGCACGCCGCTGTTCAGTGCCAATGAAATGGATGTCGAAGTCGCTTGGTTCTCACCTCAAAGCGAGTACCGGCCCACCGAGTATTTGCAGCAGTGGGTGCGTTTTTGGTTTGACGATGCGTTGCGGTTGCAAGCAGCCAAAACGCTGCAAACCATGCGTCTGGCGCGCATACGACAGCACTGGGGTAACTCCCGGCCATTGCGCGAGGCAGGGTTTCTGATTGACCCCATCGTTTTGGGCACGGCATTGGAGGCCGCGCAGCACAGTGTTGACGTCGCCGCTGACACCAACCACCTCTTGGCTGCAGAAGCGCACTTGACCAAGCAGCTTTACAAGATGGCTGTGAATGCGGTGGGTTACGGCGAATTCACGCGCTCCAAGCGCGGCAGCGGAACCGACCCGGCCAACCGTTTTTTGGATCATGGCAACTACCTGGCCTATGGCCTGGCCGCCAGTGCCACATGGGTGCTGGGCTTACCGCACGGATTGGCGGTGCTACATGGCAAAACGCGCCGGGGTGGTTTGGTGTTTGACGTGGCGGACTTGGTCAAAGACGCACACATCCTGCCGCAGGCCTTTGTATCGGCCATGCGCGGCGACGACGAAGCCGCGTTTCGTCGCGCCTGCATTGAGCAGCTCACGCAGACGGAAGCGCTGGACTTCATGATCGATCAGATCAAAGAAATTTCCATCACGACCGGGCGACTGGCGCTATGAACATCTTGCTGGTCAGCCAATGCACCAAGCGGGCGCTCACAGAAACGCGCCGTATCCTTGACCAATTTGCCGAGCGGCGCGGCGACCGCACTTGGCAAACACCCATCACCCAACAAGGGCTGGACACTTTGCGAATGCTGCTGCGCAAAACAGCTCGCAAAAACACCGCTGTGGCGTGTCATTGGATACGCGGGCAAAACCACAGTGAGTTGCTTTGGGTTGTGGGTGATGCCAAACAGTTCAACGCCCAAGGCGCAACGCCTACCAACATGACCGAACGGAACATCTTGCGACAAGACGACGAAAACGACTGGCACACTGCGCACGACATCCGCTTGCTGGCCGCCATGGCTGCCTTGTTCCATGACTTTGGAAAAGCCAACGACACTTTTCAGAACAAGCTCAGGGGCAAGGGAAAAATGGCCGACCCCTACCGGCATGAGTGGGTATCGTTGCGCTTGTTTCAGGCCTTTGTGGGTCAAGACGCAGATGCTGTGTGGTTGAAAAAATTGGCCGATGGCGCGAACGAAGTGAACCCAGAATGGTTAGCCAACGTGGTCAAAGACGGTGAGGACACCAGCGCACCACCGCCGCTTGAGAGCATGAGCCCTTTGGCCCAAGCAATTGGCTGGCTGATCGTGAGTCACCACCGTTTGCCGACACCTGACTTGAAGGCCCGCGATCTGGTGGGCATGCAAGATCGTCGTTTGGCAAATTTGGCGGCCACTTTGGGGGCCAGCTGGTGTGGCAGCAGACCCCAAGCCCATGAGGGTGATGACCCCAAGGTCCATCAAAAGGCGTTGGCCGCTTGCTGGACCTTTTCTGCGCAGCTGCCTGATCACAGTGCCGCCTGGCGAAAACGCGCTGCTACTTTGGCGCAGCGCATGTTGGACCGAGCCGGGCTGCTGGATCAAAAATGGTTCAAAGACAATCCGTATGCCATGCACATGGCACGCCTGACGCTCATCCTGGCAGATCACCATTTTTCCAGCATCGAAGGCGACCGCAAGCTGGGCGATGACACTTACAAGGCCTACGCCAACACCGACCGAAAGAAAGAAGGATCGCCATTAAAGCAACGCTTGGACGAGCACCTGATTGGCGTGGAGAAAGGCGCGCACAGCATCGCCCGCAGCCTGCCCCAACTCGATGCCAGTTTGCCGCGCATCCACAACCACCGCGCCTTCAAACAACGCAGTGGCAACGCCCGATTTGCATGGCAAGACAAAGCCTATGACGTGGCCACTGCTTTGCAAGCCAGCAGTGAGAAACAAGGTTTTTTCGGCGTTAACATGGCTTCCACCGGTTGCGGCAAAACCCTGGCCAACGCCCGCATCATGTACGCCTTGGCGCACCCCCAAAAAGGTGCACGCTTCACGGTGGCGTTGGGCTTGCGCACTCTCACCCTGCAAACCGGTGATGCCTTGCGTGAACGCATGGGTTTGGGCACTGATGAATTGGCTGTGATGGTCGGTGATGGCGCGGTACGCGCACTGCATGAGCACAACAAAAAGCAAAGTGCAGAAGCCAATGCAACAGAAAATAGCTTGGAAAGTGCTGGCAGCGAATCAGCCCATGACTTGCTGCCCAGCAACACCCATGTGCAATATGACAACACGCTCCACCCTGGTCCCTTGAGCGAATACCTGGGTGGCAACGACCCCAAAAAACAAGCTGCACAACAACTTCTGCACGCGCCCGTGTTGGTCTGCACGGTGGACCACCTCATGCCCGCGTGCGAAGCCACACGCGGCGGGCACCACATCGTGCCCATGCTGCGCTTGCTCACATCAGATTTGGTGCTGGACGAGCCCGATGACTTTGGCATCGAAGACCTTTACGCGCTGACGCGTCTGGTGCATTGGGCGGGTTTGCTGGGAAGCCGTGTGCTGCTGTCCTCTGCGACGTTGCCACCCGCCTTGATACAAGGCTTGTTCGCCGCCTATCTGGCGGGAAGACAAAGTTATCAGCAAAACCGATGTCAACCGGGGTTGGCCGCATCGGTGTGCTGCGCATGGTTTGACGAAAACGGTGCTGCCCACAGCGAACACGCCGATGAAAACAGCTACTTGCAAAGCCACAGTGCCTTTGTGCAAAAGCGCGTTGCGCACCTGGCGGCACAACACCGCACCGATCAACGCCGACAAGCGCACATCGTGCCGGTGGGCATCCAGGCCAGCAGCACGTCACAGATTCGACGCGAATACGCCCAAGTGATTTTGAAAGCCGCTTTGGACTTGCACCGCCACCCGCAAAACCACACGGCTGAGCAAACCCCTGCAGGCCAGCCCAGCGGCAAGCGCGTGAGCTTTGGCTTGGTCCGCATGGCCAACATCGACCCGCTGATTGATGTCGCAATGGCCTTGCACGACATGCCCATGCCCGAGGGTGTGCGCATCCATTTGTGCGTGTACCACTCGCGCTACCCGCTCTTGGTGCGCTCGGGCTTGGAGCACACCATTGACCAAGCGCTGCAACGCCATGGTCAAGACAAAGACCCGATGGCCCAATTGCGCAAGCCCGCCATCCGCGCAGCCATTGACGCCCCCCCCGAAGCCGATCACCTGTTTGTGGTGCTGGCCACCGCCGTGGCCGAAGTCGGGCGCGACCACGATTACGACTGGGCCGTGGTCGAACCCTCGTCCATGCGCAGCATCATCCAGCTGGCTGGCCGAGTGCGCCGCCATCGGGCGGGTGCGGCTCAAGAGCCCAACATCGCCTTGCTGTCGCACAACCTCAAGGCCTTGGAAAACCCGGGCAGCGCCGCCTTCACCCGGCCTGGCTTTGAAACTGCAGGCCATCCGTTGGCGGCTCACGCGCTCAACGACCTGCTGCGCGACCAAGATTGGCAGCAACTGGACGCCACATCCCGAATCACCCAGCACAGCCCCTTGCAAGCTGAGCAACGCTTGACCGATCTGGAACACGCTCGCCTGGGCGGTGTGATGGAAACACTCGCTCCCGAAGACCAGCCAGACGATGGGTTGTATGAAGAGCTGACCGTGCGCCGCTGGTGGCAAACACTGAGCCACTTGACCGGGGTGGAGCAACGCAGCAAACCCTTCAGGCACGACCCGCAAGGACGCGAAGAATTTATGTTACTGCCCACCGAAGACGAAGACGGTTTTGAGTTTTGCACGCTGGATGACGAACAGCGCAAACAAAACCATGACAATTTGTTTGCGCGTTTGGCCCTTCCCGAAAACCCGGCCATCAGCGCTTGGGCGGTGCGTCCTTACATGACCGAATTGACCGAGCTGGCAGAAACCAAAGCTCAGGGCGTCGATCCATTGGCAAGGCGGTTTGGGGCTTTGGGGTTGCCCAAGGGGCAGGGCATACAAGTCTGGGCATGGCACCCCATGCTGGGGTTTCGCCGAAGAGCGCAAGAGTGAGTTGTTAAAAACATCCCTTTTGTTTACAAAACAGAAATTTTTTTCATAGAATGTAAACTCTACTGAGCCAAGCCCCAGTTCATCTCAAGAAAGACCACCATGCTCCACACACGACTCCAACAGGCCCGCAAAGCTACCGGATTGTCCCTGCGCGAAGTGGCTGAACGCGTGGGCGTGTCACACGCCGCCATCAAAAAATACGAAGACGGTAAAACCATGCCGCCCAGCGACATGCTGCTCAAGCTGTCGCAAACCCTCAATGTTCGGGTGGCCTACTTCTTTCGGCCCCAAACCGTAGTGCTCGATGGGCTGGAATACCGCAAGCACAGCGCCTTGCCCAAAAAACGCCTGAACGCCATCATCCATGCCGTGATCGACCAGATCGAGCGGCGCATGGAACTGGAAAGCCTCTTTCCGCAGCCTCCCAAAGCATTTGCCGTCCCGCTTGACTTGCCCACGATCACCGACATGGCGCACATCGAAGCGGCAGCAGAACGAGTGCGCAGCGCTTGGCAGCTGGGCATGAACCCCATTCCCGACCTGATCGGCACCCTGGAAAACCAGGGCATTCGCGTCTTCATCACCGATGACGATGGCGGCAAGCAATTTGACGGTTTGGCTGCGCATGCTGGCGGAGTGCCCGTGGTGGTGGTCGGGCGGCACTGGCCCGGTGACCGCCAACGCTTCACGCTGGCACACGAGTTGGCGCATTTGCTTTTGGCCGACCGCATCGATCCAAAACTGGATGTGGAGTTGGTGTGCAACCGCTTTGCCGGTGCATTCCTTTTCCCCAAGTGTGCCGTTGTGCAAGAGCTGGGCACGCACCGCAACGCCATTGAACTGCAAGAGTTGGCGCTGCTGAAGGCCGAGTACGGCCTGTCCATGGGCGGCATCCTCTACCGGGCACGCGACCTGGGCATTGTCAGCGCCGCATACCGCCAAACCCAGGCCGACCTCTTCAAAGCCAAAGGCTGGCACTTGACTGAACCTGGCCCTGCCTACCCCGCCGAAAAAGCCCACCACTTTGAGCAGCTGGTTTTTCGTGCGCTGGCGGAAGACTACATCGGTGAATCCAAAGCGGCAGAGCTGCTCAATATGCCGCAGGCCCAGTTCCACCGCATCCGTCAAATGGACGCCACCGTGGAGCAAGCCCATGCTGGCGTTCATCAGTGACGCCAACATCTTGATCGATGTGGAAGTGGGCGGCCTCATGGCGCTCATGTTCAGCTTGGGCTATCAATTTGCCGTGCCCGATGTGCTTTATTTTGAAGAGTTGGCCGAACACCACGCCCATTGGCGTGATGTGGGGCTGGTCGTGCAAAGTTTGCCAGCCGAAGGCGTGGCCCGCGTGCAAGCCCTGAGCCAAAAATACAAGCGCCCCAGCCGCAACGACTTGTTTGCACTGGCCCTGGCCGAACAAGCGCAATGCCCTTTGCTCACGGGCGATGCGGCTTTGCGCGGTGCGGCCGAAGCCGAACAGGTGGAAGTCAAAGGCACGATTTGGCTGGTGACCGAGATGGTGCGGAAGCGATGCATCACCGCCACGGCAGCCCGCATTGCCTTCAAGGCCATGCAAGGACAAGGCAGGCGACTGCCTTGGGACTTGGCGCAGAGCATGCTGAAAACCATGGAGGGTTGAATCGACACAATCAACAATCAATTTGCAGAGACAGTCAATCCAATCAATTCAAAAAAGGGAGCTTTCATGGTGACGCAAATTCCGGACCCCCAAGAAGTCGCAGCTTTGCGCGGCTTGGTGGATGGGTTCATTCAAGAGCGACTCCAGCTCAAGCTGGAAAAGCTCAAAGGCGATGACGACGAGGTGCAGGCGCAGCGATTGAGCTTGCAGCAAGCGCATGTGCGTGAAACCTGGTTGGCCGATGCGGCCAAGCGGGTGCCGCAGATTCAGTTGGCTAGCCACACGCTCAAACCTATTCACCCGGATGCACGCGGCACCAATCTTTATGTGGACCAGTCCGTTTGCACAGATGCCAACATCGTCGGCACACACACTTTGCAAGGTCAACGTGCAGACGATGTGGTCGGTAACGCCGCTGCACTGGATGTTTTCAAATTTTTGAAACTCCAGCACAACGGTCAAAGCATGTTGGCGCGGCTGTCCCGCAAAGATGGCGCTGCGCTGCATGCCCTGAGCAGCGATACACAAGAAGCCACGCAATGGGCGCAAGCCTTTGCTGGCATTGTGGACGGCAAGGGCGGTGCGGCCAGTCACACCCTGGCCAAGCAGCTTTACTTTCCGCTGCCCGATGACGACTACCACTTGTTGGCCCCGCTGTTTCCCACCGCACTGGTTCATGGTGTACACACCCATTTGCAAGAAGCGCGTTTCTCGGATGCAGCCAAAGCGGCCCGCGCATCGCGCCGCGCCAAGGAACCACATGCGCACGGCTATTGCGATTACCCCGGCATGGCGGTGCGCAACATGGGGGGCAGCAAGCCGCAAAACATCAGCCAACTCAACAGCGAACGCGGTGGAGCCAACTACCTGCTGGCCAGCGTGCCTCCGGTCTGGAAAGACCAAGGCACGCAGCCGCCGTTGCGAGTGACTTCGGTGTTTGACAAGCGAGCCGTCATCGGACGTGACCGCACGGTGTACCTGATTGCCAAGGCGCTCAGGCCATTTCTGGAAAGTGTGGCCGATGTGGACAACAACATGCACATCCGCGCTAAGCGAGCCGAGTTGGTGCAAGCCATCATCGACCGCGTGCTTGACATGGCCATCGAGCTGCAATGCCTGAACGGCGGTTGGAGCGCCGACCCCGCTTGCAAACTGTCGTGGTCACAAAAGCAATGGCTCGATGCAGATGCGCTGGAAGCAGCGCATGAAATGCATGTTGCAGCTACGGGCATTGCCGACGGCGCATTGGCGGCACCTGAGCCAACCGAATGGCGCGACAAAGTGGCCGAAGACTTTGCCCGCTGGCTCAATGCCACCCTCAGCACCGACAAAATCCGCATGGGTGATGCCGAATTTGCTGAGTGGAAACACATGTTTTTGGAGGTGCTGCCATGAAGCCCGAACGCTTTGAAGCGGTCTTGTTGTTGCCGCGCTTGCGTGTGCAAAACGCCAACGCCATCAGCAGCCCATTGACTTGGGGCTTTCCGCCACCCAGCGCCTTCACAGGTTTTGCACACGCGCTGCAACGCCGCTTGAACAGTCAAGGGCTGAATTTGCGGTTTGGCAGCGTGGGCATTGCTTGCCACCAGTTTGAGCCGCAAACTTTTCAGCCACCGGGACGCTACACGCAAGTGTTCAACCTGACGCGCAACCCTTTGGACAAGGACGGCAACACACAAGCCATCGTCGAAGAAGGGCGCACACACATGGAGGTGAGTTTGCTCATTACCGTGTCGGGTGATGACTGCCCGTTGAATGAGGAGCAATGCCAGGCACTGGTGGGCAAGGTTTTGCACCAGGCCGAAGGCATGCGCCTGGCGGGCGGCAGCATCTTGCCCAATCCTCAGCGAAGCAAGCACCCAGCCCGGTGGGTGGAATGGCCCACCAACCGTGAAGGGCAAACCAGTGCCTTTGCGCAACTGCGCCGTCACTTGACCCCTGGCTTTGCGTTGATCAGTCGAGCACAGTTGCTGGCCGACCATGTGGACACCATGCAAAAAGAGCGTGTCGATGCCACGGCTTTGGATGCCTTGCTGGACTTGTGCGCTTTGCATCACACGCCGCCAACACCCGCCACACCCGTTGCTGAAAACCCTGCAGGTGAAAGTGATGACGCTGCGGATGTAGAAGCCGTCAACGCACCAGCCCTGGCATTCAAAGACTGGACCGTGTCACGCCGCAAGCCCGGCTGGCTGGTGCCATTGCCTGTGGGCTATGCCGCCATCTCGCCGCTGTATGCACCGGGCGAGGTCAAAAACGCCCGCGACAACGACACCCCGTTTCGCTTTGTTGAAAGCGTGCTGTCGCTGGGTGAATGGGTGGGACCGCACCGCATCAAAACGCTGCAAGACCTGCTGTGGGTTCACCACGCGCAGCCCGAGGTGGGTCTGTACCTCACGCACAACGGCGCAGTTGTGATCAGCCCAGCGTCGACTTCAACCCCTGTTTAAACGAATCACTCACACACAAGGAATTTTCATCATGGCTACCAAAAATACCGCCGACCTCAAAACCGCTTCCGTTCTGGCTTTTGAGCGCAAGCTCGACCCGTCAGACGCCGTCTTTTCTTCGGGTCTGTGGGCCGACCGCAGCAACGCCAAAGCTTGGCCCGCAGTGCTTGTGCGCGAAAAGTCGGTGCGCGGCACGATCTCCAACCGTCTCAAAACCAAAGACATCGACCCGGCCAAACTCGATGCCGAGATCGAAAAGCCCAACCTGCAAACCGTCGATGTGGCGACCCTCCCACCTGAAGCCGATACCTTGCAAGCACGCTTTACCGTGCGCGTGCTGAGCGGTGCTGGGGTGCCATCGGCCTGCAACAGTACGGCATATCAACAAAAACTCAAAACCGTGGTGGACGGCTACGCCAGCAGCGCAGGCTTTGCCACACTGGCACAGCGTTATGCCTGCAACTTGGCCAATGGTCGCTTTTTGTGGCGCAACCGCTTGGGGGCCGAAATGGTGGAAGTGCAAGTGCGTCACTTGCAAGATGGTCAAGCGGTTAAGACCTGGACCTTTAATGCGTTGGACTTTGATCTGCGCCGTTTTGATGCCCCAGCCGCCCGTACCCAAGATTTGAGCGAACTGGCCAAGGTGGTGGAGCAAGGTTTGGCAGGCCAGCAATATGCCTTGCTGGAGGTCACCGCCTTTGCCCGCGTGGGCGCAGGGCAAGAGGTGTTCCCTTCGCAAGAATTGATCTTGGACAAGGGCTCCAGCACCGCCGGGCAAAAAAGCAAAACCCTGTATGTGGTGGGCAAAACCGCCAAGCAAGAAGGTGCAGCCGCCATCCACTCGCAAAAACTGGGTAACGCTATCCGTACGGTGGACACTTGGTACCCTGACGAGGGCGGCTTGGGTCCGATTGCGGTGGAGCCCTACGGTTCGGTAACTTCGCAAGGCAAGGCGTATCGGCAGCCCAAAGAAAAGCAAGACTTTTACACCTTGCTCGACGGCTGGGTCATCAAAGACCAAGTGCCTGCCGTTGAGCAGCAGCACTACGTCATGGCCAACCTGATCCGTGGTGGCGTGTTCGGTGAATCGGGCAAGGACTGAGTGTCATGGACCACTACGTTGACATTCGGCTTCAGCCTGACGCTGAATTTGCACCCGCCATGCTTATGGCGGCACTGTTCACCAAACTGCACAAAGCGTTTGCAACAGGCACACACAATGACATTGGTGTGAGCTTTCCCCAAATGGACGTGGGAGATTTGCCATTTGTGCATGTATCGCGCAACGGGGCGCACCCTCACTATGCACTAGGCCAGGTGTTGCGCTTGCATGGGACAACGCTGGCGCTGCACAAACTGCTGGCCACCGATTGGCTCAATGGCATGCGTGACCATGTGGTGTGTGGCGTTGTATTGGTGGTTCCCACCCATGCGCGTCATCGTGTGCTCAGCCGGGTGCAAGCCAAAAGCAGCCCTGAGCGCTTGCGTCGTCGTCAAATGCGCCGCCATGGGTTGACCGAAGAACAAGCCAAAGAGCGTATCCCAGACAACGCCGCCGAGACCTTGAACTTGCCATTTTTGACACTGCGCAGTCAAAGTACAGGCCAAACTTTTCGGCTGTTCATCCGTCTTGGTCCAGAACTGGACACACCCGTGTCCGGTGAGTTTGGCGCGTATGGCCTGAGCCCCCGATCCACTGTGCCCTGGTTCTGACCCTTTTTTCCGGCCCTGTTGTGATTCCTTATAAATCAAGGACTTACGATGGGGCTGAAAATTTAGGTGATGAGCATCTTTTGGTTTGATTTCCTAGCTCTGACAAGGGGTTGAGGACAACAAATTGCTGTTCACTGCCGCACAGGCAGCTCAGAAATCCGATTCTTCAGCCGCCCCCGGCTCTTGCTCGTTCACTGCCGCACAGGCAGCTCAGAAAATGGGGTCTATTATGCACGCTTAAACGACGATGTTCACTGCCGCACAGGCAGCTCAGAAAAGCTTATGCATGACAGAAGCCCAATTCACAGCGTTCACTGCCGCACAGGCAGCTCAGAAAAAGGGGGTAAAAACGGAGCGGGGGTCTACCAGGTTCACTGCCGCACAGGCAGCTCAGAAAAAAACAAAAGTTTGTGTTAATTGCCGTACCGTGTTCACTGCCGCACAGGCAGCTCAGAAATCAAGCCAGAAAACCCACGCGCCTGGGTGTGCGTTCACTGCCGCACAGGCAGCTCAGAAATTGCAGCACAGGCCACGGCTGGTTGACGACAATTACCTTGGC
>CAYRBW010000008.1:23484-27878 GCA_964422575.1 uncultured Limnohabitans sp. | reverse complement strand
GTCTTGGCCACACTGTTTTTCATCGGCTCCATCATGCTGGTGCCGTTGCTGCCCAAGGGCTTCATTCCGCCAGACGACAATTCACAAACCCAGGTCTATGTGGAGTTGCCCCCCGGCTCCACGCTGGCCCAAACTCAGGCCAGCGCCGAGCACGCCCGCAAGCTATTGATGACGGTGAACGATGTGAAAAGCGTCTACACCACGATTGGCGGCGGCAGTGCGGGGAGCGACCCGTTTGCCGGTGGCGGCGCGGCCGAGGTGCGCAAGGCCACACTCACCATCCAGTTGACCGAGCGTGGCCAGCGCCCACGCAAGCAAGCCATTGAAAACGACATCCGCACTGCGCTGCAACAACTGCCCGGCGTGCGCAGCAAGGTGGGCTTGGGCGGCTCGGGCGAGAAATACGTGCTGGTGCTCACTGGCGAAGACCCGCAGGCCCTGCAAACCGCGGCCATGGCCGTCGAGCGCGACCTGCGCACCATCCAAGGTTTGGGCTCCATTGCGTCCACCGCCAGCCTCGTGCGCCCCGAAATTGCGGTGCGCCCCGACTTTGTCAAGGCGGCCGACTTGGGCGTGACCAGCGCCGCCATCAGCGACACCCTGCGTGTGGCCACTTTGGGCGACTACGACCAGGCCTTGCCCAAGCTCAATTTGTCCGAGCGGCAAGTACCCATCGTCGTTAAGCTGGGCGATGACGCCCGGCACGATCTGGCCACACTGGAGCGCCTGATGGTGCCTGGCAACCGTGGCCCCGTCATGCTTGGCCAAGTGGCCAGCATCGAGGTGGCGGGTGGCCCGGCCGTGATCGACCGCTATGACCGCCAGCGCAACATCAATTTTGAGATTGAGCTGTCGGGCATGCCACTGGGTGACGTGACGCAAGCGGTGCAACAGCTGCCGGCGCTGCAAAGCCTGCCGACGGGTGTGAAGGTCGTTGAGGTGGGCGACGCCGAAGTCATGGGCGAACTCTTTGCCAGCTTTGGCCTGGCCATGCTGATCGGCGTGCTGTGCATCTACATTGTGCTGGTGCTCTTGTTCAAGGGTTTCTTGCACCCCATCACCATTTTGGCGGCGCTGCCGCTGTCTTTGGGGGGCGCGTTTGTGGGTTTGCTGATCGCGCAAAAGAGCTTCTCCATGCCCTCGCTCATTGGCTTGATCATGCTCATGGGCATTGCCACGAAAAACTCGATCTTGCTGGTGGAATACGCCATTGAAGCGCGTCGCGGCAAACCTGCCGAGGGCGATCACCCCGCCGTGGCTCCCATGAGCCGCTGGGATGCCATGTTGGACGCTTGCCACAAGCGGGCTCGTCCGATTGTCATGACCACCATCGCCATGGGCGCTGGCATGTTGCCCATTGCGGTGGGCTGGGGTGCAGCCGACGCGAGCTTCCGCTCGCCCATGGCCATTGCCGTGATCGGTGGCCTGCTCACCAGCACGGTGCTCAGCTTGCTGGTGATTCCGGTGGTGTTCACTTACCTCGATGATTTGGGGCAGTGGATGGGGCGGGTGTGGGGGCGTTTGACGTGGGTGCGGTGATGTTTCAAATCAGCACCGACTGCGCCACAGCCAAATAAACCGGGAGTGCCCAGCACGATGTTCAGCGGAAAGGGCAAACCCAGGCTCAGTCCGAAATACAGCGCAGGCTTGGCTTAGGGCAAGACGGTGCGAAGCACGGCGGGCACAGCAATGTAAGACGTGCTGGCAGCCCGCACCATGAGCGAGGCCCCATCGCCTGCGCTCAGTTTCTTTAAGACGACAGCCACATCCAAGGCCAGTGCCGCACGCACGAGCAGACGTGCTAGGCCCACCGAGCGCCGCCACACCAACCGCTTGCCCCCCCTGAGGCCGACTTTTGCCGCAGCGAAAGGGCCAGAACGAGCGCCATCATCCTGGCGGTGGCCATGAGGCCACGGTAGGTAACACCTTCATTTCTTCGTAAAATTTAAAGAAAAACATGTTTTTTATAAAAAAACAACATTCAGAGGAATTTAGGGGTAAAGTAAGGTTGTTCTTTGAATCTTTCTAAACACGCAAATCTTCTTTATTCAACCCTGAACGTTACCTGATTTACACCGTCTGTCCTCAGCAACCTCCAAATTTATCCGTCCACCATGCCACAAATCGAACCAAACATCTCGCTGATGCGCAGTTTTGTGTCAGTGGCATGCGCGCATCCTGATATTTGCCATGCGTCGTCCGGTACACGTGTGCTGCGTTGTGATTTTTGGCCAGGGCATCGTGTTGACGCACATCCTGCGCGGGCGCGGACTCGATGGCATGGCCCCAATGTCAAGCGAGCGCTTGAAGAAGTCGTCAGTGCGCAAAGCTTGGACGACGTCAAACTCGTTTTGGCCCTGCACCAACAAGCCCACGTGGCTCCTGAGACTGAGACTGTCGTTGCAGGTGATACCGCCAAGGCCCACAGAAAACGTGCGGCCCACACGATGGCTGATGTCCAGGCGTTTGATATACAGCCCAGCCAAAACCAGACCCATATGGGAAGTCAAATCGCAGGGCAATTTCTGACCATAAGACCCGTCACGCGAAATTCATCTGCGGTGGGTGTGACGATCGGTGCGGCAACCTATGACGTGTACCAATACCTTACAAGACTGAGACCTACACGTTGTTGGTGGACACCCGCACGGCCTACTCTGTGATCTAACAAAGTAGCGGCCGCCCATGACCAACGTTGTTGAAAATCGCGTTGGGGCAGCCGCTGGCTTTGAAAATTGCAGAGGCACCGGTGGGTCATGTCCATCGAAGGGCATAGCGCCGGGTGTCATCACGTTGAAAAACCTGCCGATCAAACACTTCTTTTTTGCATGAATAGTGCTTTCACACTTTGTGTCAACCAATGCGGAGATCATCCACCATGTCAAACGTCAAAATTCAAATCACTGAGGCCAGCAAAAGTGGAAAAATCGTTGTGCAGGCCATGCCCAATACAACCTACGAGGTGTTGTTGGGTGCGCAACTGTTGGATGGACGGCAGTTGATCAAAGGCGTCAAGCCTGTTTTGAAGCGGGTGGGCAAGGATCTCGTGATTGAGGCGGGAGACGAGGAGCCCTTGGTCGAGTTGACGGATTTTTATGCCGTGCCTGGCGCAGAGCTCAGTGGGCCAAACTGGAGCTACCCTGTTGATCTGGGTGCTTCACCATCCACTTCAACCGTAGTGACCAGTGTCACCCAAGAAGAGCCATCCAAATGGTCGTTCACGCATGAAGGGCTATCAACGGAAAGTGGGGCTTTGATTGCGGGTTTTGGGTTTGGCGTGGGTTTGTCTGCGAGTGCAGGTGCAGGTGGTGCAGCACTTGAATCGGTTGTCGTTAAGGGTTTGATCACCGCAGGCCCGATCACCCCAGGGCATCAACTGCGCGTCAGTTTTTTTGCACCTGATGGTCGCTTGCTCGTCGGCGATGTCGGTGTTGATGAAAAGGGACAATTCGTCGCCAATTTGGGGCCGTACAGAGGCAGCATCGTGGTCAAGGTGAGTGATCAAAACGATGGCACTGATTACAGGGATGAGGCCACTGGTCAACTCAAAGATCTTGACGGCTTGTTGATGGCGGTGGTGGTTGTCCCGGACGGCGGCGGGGTGTTGGTTGTCAATGTCAACACCTTGACCACGATTGCGGCGACTTTGGCCGGACTTGACTCGACAGGCACCGGGAATGTCACCTCCGCCAGCATCGGCGCAGCCAACAGTTTGACGGGCCAAGCCTTTGGGCTGTCCGATATTTTGTCGGGCGAAATTACGCTCACCATCCATTCAGACGGTTCAGACAACCTGGCGAATGCGAACGCCTACGGATTGATTCTGGCAGCGCTTTCCGGCTTGGATGAAATCTACGGAAGTACACAAAAAACCACGCAAGAAATAGCCGCCGTCATTCCGTCCAATGGCACGTTCACTCTGGATGCACAAAATATTTTGTTGGACGGCGCGCGTACCGCAAACATGAGCGCCACACAACTTCAGCAAGTTGCCAATCTCATCAACAAACTGGCGCCGACGGTGGTGATCAGCGACAGCGAGGGGGCAAGCGTGGCCAGCGGGCCGGTGCAGTACACGTTCAGTTTCAGCGAAGCGGTCAAGGGGTTTGACATCGGCAAGCTGAGTGTGGCGGGGGGAGAGGCCAGCGAGTTTGTGAAAGTCAACGACAGCACGTACACGGTGCTGGTGACGCCGACGGCGAACACGGCCAACGGGCAGATGAGCGTGAGCGTGTTGGCCGCAGGGATCAGCGACTTGGCGCAAAACGCGATGGTGCAAACCACGGGTTTGAGCGCCACACAGGCGTACAACACGGCCAGTATCGTGCCCGAGAGCCCAGCGCCGACGGTGGTGATCAGCGACAGCGAGGGGGCAAGCGTGGCCAGCGGGCCGG
>CAYRBW010000008.1:22359-23384 GCA_964422575.1 uncultured Limnohabitans sp. | reverse complement strand
CAGCGAGGGGGCAAGCGTGGCCAGCGGGCCGGTGCAGTACACGTTCAGTTTCAGCAAGGCGGTCAAGGGGTTTGATGCGAACCATCTGAGCATCACGGGAGGCACGCCCAGCGGGTTTGCCAAGGTGGACGACAGCACGTACACGGTGATCGTCAAGCCCACGGAGAACGTGGCGAGCGGGGTGATTGAACTGAGTGTTTTGCCCAGTGGCATCACTGATTTAACAGGCAAGGCGATGGTGCAGACCACGGGTCTGGTGGTTACGCAGGGCTACAACACGGTCAGTATCGCGCCCGACACGACGGCGCCGACGGTGGTGATCAGCGACAGCGAGGGGGCAAGCGTGGCCAGCGGGCCGGTGCAGTACACGTTCAGTTTCAGCGAAGCGGTCAAGGGGTTTGACATCGGCAAGCTGAGTGTGGCGGGGGGAGAGGCCAGCGAGTTTGTGAAAGTCAACGACAGCACGTACACGGTGCTGGTGACGCCGACGGCGAACACGGCCAACGGGCAGATGAGCGTGAGCGTGTTGGCCGCAGGGATCAGCGACTTGGCGCAAAACGCGATGGTGCAAACCACGGGTTTGAGCGCCACACAGGCGTACAACACGTACGGTGTACCGCACAATGTGGTGCCCGGTATTCAAGTGGTAAGAGAAGATGAGAGGCTTTCGCTCCTAGGTTTGAGTGTGCTTGATCCAGATGAGAACTTGGCCTCAACGCAACTCAGTGTCGATCAGGGCACGCTCCACGTTGACCTGTCTAATGGAGCTGTGATCAATGCGGGTCAGAATGACACTGCCACACTGACCTTGAGCGGTACACAAGCGCAGATCAATGCCGCACTTGCTAGTTTGACCTATCAGGCCGCAGCAAATTACAACGGGATCGACACATTGACCATGCGATCGACAGATCGCTCAACGAGTCCCTTGAAAGACATAGACACGGTCAAGATCATGGTCACTTCGGTGAACGACGCACCCACATTGGTCAACGCGATTGCCAACCAAGCGGCGACAGAAGACA
>CAYRBW010000008.1:0-22259 GCA_964422575.1 uncultured Limnohabitans sp. | reverse complement strand
TGGTGGTAGCCAACAGCAACGACGCACCCACATTGGTCAACGCGATTGCCAACCAAGCGGCGACAGAAGACAGCGCGTTCAGCTTCAGCTTCGCAGCCAACACGTTCGCTGATGCGGATGTGGGCGACACACTCACTTACACAGCCACACTGGCCGACGGCTCGGCTTTGCCCAGCTGGTTGAGCTTTGATGCGGCCACCCGCAGCTTCAGCGGCACACCACTGAACGCGGACGTGGGCACACTCAGCCTCAAAGTCACAGCGAACGACGGCAACGGCGGCACAGTCACCAACACCTTTGACGTGGTGGTAGCCAACAGCAACGACGCACCCACATTGGTCAACGCGATTGCCAACCAGCGCGGGGCGGAGACGATTGCGTTTAGTTACCAAGTCCCGAGCAACACATTTGCCGATGTGGATGTGGGCGACACACTCACTTACACAGCCACCTTGGCCGATGGCTCTGCTTTGCCTGCGTGGTTGACTTTTAACGCGGCCACACGCACCTTGTCAGGGACACCTGCGTTGAATCAGCAAGGCACCTTGAACATCAAGGTCACAGCGACGGACGGGGGGGGGTTGTCGGCGCAGAGCACGTTTAGTTTGCTGGTCGACCCTGTACCGCCCGCGGCTGTAAACTCGGTTGCACTTTTCGCAACAGGTGATGAAAACGGCTATCTGAATGCAGGGGATCAGCTGGATTTTTTAGTGACATTTGACAAAGAGGTTGAGATCACAGGATCTCCTTTGCTTGGTGTGATCATTGGCAATTCGACATATTACGCAAGTTACACGGACACCGATGACACTCACCGTAATATGGTATTCAGTTTGATTGTGCCAGCGGGTGTGAACGATGCCGATGGTGTGTCGGTGACGACAACGGCGATTCAACTGGGTTCGGCCACGATCATGAGCTGGGATGGCTCAGGCGCAGCGGTGCTGACAAACACAGCGGCAACGTATGCCGATTTCAAGGTCGACACCTCAGCCCCGACGCTGAGTGTGGCCTTGCAAACCGACACGGGCGCGTCCAATACCGATGGCATCACCAAATCGGCAACGGTGCTGGTGTCGGGCTTAGAGGTCGATACGGGGTGGGAGTACAGCACCGACGGCAGCACGTGGACAGCTAAAGCGGCCAACACCAGCACCTTCACACTCAGCCCAGGCAGTTACGCGGCCAACACCATTCGAGTGCGTCAAACGGATGCCGCTGGCAACGCAAGTGTTGTCAGCATCAGCAAAGCGACGACGGTGGACATGAGCGTGCCGACGATCGTGAGTGCGGTGTCGAGCTGGCGCGATCTGCTGTCTGCTGCTGAGGTGACGAGCAGCGGGACGGTCAGCATTACCACCACAGGCGTGGAGGATGGGCGAAGCGTGCAAGTCACGCTCAATGGCAGCACAAACACCGCGCTGGTGAGCAACAACCAAGCGGTGGTCACCATCCCTGCCAGCGTTTTGCAAGCGCTCACCAATGGGCAAAGTTATGCGATGACAGTGAATGTCTCAGACGTGGCGGGCAATGCCGCGACGGCCTTGCAGACCACGAATTTCACAGTCGGCTTATCGACTGCCGACATCATCAGGGTCACGCCGGACTGGGGTGATTTGCTCACCTTGGCAGAGAGCACCCTGGCGCGCACGGTGACCGTTGTGACCAGTGGGGTGATCGACAACACAACGGCCAATGTGGTGCTCAATAACAAGAGCTATAGCGGCCTGGTGGTGAGCAACCAAGTCGTGCTCAATGTGCCACAAACAGACATCAACGCACTCGTCGATGGGCAAAGCTACATACTGACCACCACCGTGGGCACAGGCATTGGCCCATTGACGAACAACACCACGGTGACCCAGGTCGATAAAACAGTGCCTGTTGTGAGCGCGGTTGCCCTGAGCTGGGGCAGTGGGCTGTCGCTCAGCGAAGTGGCCTCGACGAGCAACGTGGTGACGGTGACGACCACGGGCATGAGCGATGGCGATGTGGTATCGGTGAGCTTTAACGCGCAGAACGGTGGGACCACGTTCTTGCAAACCTTTACGGGCACGGTCAAGAACAACCAAGCTGTGGTGGCGGTGGATTTGGCGAACATGCGTTTGTCACCTACGGATTCGAGCTATCAAGTGCTGGTGGTCGCAAAAGACAAAGCGGGTAACGAGTCGGCGCAGTGGAACACGTCGAGTTTTACCGTGGACTGGTTGGCGCCTGTTGTGAACAGTGTCACCTCCAGTTGGGGGTCGACGCTGAATAAAGATGAGAGTTTGGTTGATCAAACCGTCACCATCACCACCTCGGGTGTGGAGGACGGCGTGCTGGTTCAGTTGAGCTTAGATGGAGAGTTCTTCACCGCCGCTGTCTTGGATAACCAAGCGGTGGTGAGCGTGCCCTCATCCGCACTTTCTTCTCTGAGCAACAAACAGGTGTACCCGCTTGCTGTGACGGTGACGGATCGGGCGGGCAATAGCACGGTCAACAGTGTGACGCAGTTCTTGGTGAGCACCGAGGTGTTTGTTGAAAATATAGTGCTCAGCGATGTTTCGTTGCGCGTAGGAGAAAGCAGCCAAGTGACGGTGACTTTCAGCGAGGCGATTTACGGCATCACGGATAGCACTTGCGAAAATGGCAGCTTCACCGGCCCTTTCATCAGCACTGATGGCGGTAAAACGTGGATGAATACATTCACCCCATCAGCCAATACCGAATCTGCTGTCAACACGATCACAATCGCGCCAGGCTATGCTCGCAAACTCGACAATTTGGTGGGTACGACAGGCAGAAGTATTGGCTACGTCGTTGATACCAAGATCCCCGTTGTCAGCATCAGCAACTTGAGTTCAGATGTCAACAACAACTCGGTCATCAGTTACAGTGAATACCAAGCGATCAATGACAACACAGCTGCGCTGGTGGTCACAGGCAGCTACAGCGCCCTTGAACAAGGGCGCATGATCACCGTAGAGCTCTTAAGCGATGCGACGGGCACACTGATCAAGCGCTATCTCACTCAGGTTCCTGCAACAGGCAGTGGGACATGGTCACTCGACATCGCTCGCGCCGACCTGGCTGCACTGGCGCATGGCAACGGCCACACGCTGCAAGCGTGGACAACAGACGCTGCGGGGAATGACAGTGACAGGACACCATTGGCGAGCAAGAAGTCATTTGTCATCATGAATGCGGAATTGGGAACGCCGATTGTTCAAAAGCAAGAAATCAACACCTTGACCCCGATCCTCACCGGCTACGCAACCAAGGCGCAGTCGAATGCCGAACTGGCACTTGACCTCGGCGATCAAATCGTGCTGACCGTGAATGGGCAGACCTACACCCATACCGTCTCAGGCAGCACCAACCCAGCGGGCTTCACCTACGACACGTCAACCAAGGCATGGACGTTTGTCATGCCAGGAGGGGTGTTGACGGAAGGTGGTCGTTACGATGTGTTGGTGCAGGTGTCGTCGGACAACGGCAATTTGGTGAAAAGTGATGTGAGTCTGGAAGAATTGGTGATTGATCTGAGCGCGCCCACTTTGGTGATTGGCGCGATTGCACACGACGACAAGCTCGGCATCAATGAGATGAACACCTCGTTGACCATCAGTGGCATTGCACCGTTGAGTGAAGTGGGACGCACAGTCACGATCAGCATGAGCAAAGGCACACCTGCGAACTTTGACACCACGGCGATCGTGAAAGCCGATGGCCAGTGGCAAGTGACGGTGCCGGCGGACGAATTGAGTGACTTAGACGAAGGCACTCGATCCATCACAGCAAGTTTGACGGATGCGGCGGGAAATACAGGAACCTTGAGTCGCACTTTTACGGTCAGTAAAGAAAGACCAGTCGTTGAGAGCGTGACGGCTGGCTGGGGTGGCGTGCTGTCTGGGCCAGAGATTGCCGCAGCCAGTTCGGTGACGGTCGCTACCACTGGTGCAGAGGATGGCAGCACGGTGAGCATTGTTATCGATGGCAAGACGTACAGTGGCACGGTCACGACCAACTCCGCCACGATTGACATCGATGCGGATGCCATGGACGGCGTGGAAAACAGTTTGAGCTACACCATTGATGCCGTGGTCTACAACTTGGCAGGCAATGCGTCAAACACCCATTCGAGCACAACGTTCACGGTCGATACCCTCGCGCCCACGGTGGTCAACATCGTGTCCAGCTGGAGCACAACCATGACCGATGCGGAGCAACAAAAGGCTGGCACGGTGAAGGTGGAGAGCTCCAGCACCGAGGTTGGTCAAGACCTGACCTTGGTGCTCAACGGTGTCACCTACTCGGCCACATCTACCACGGGCACAACGACGTTCACAATTCCTGTTGCTGACATGAGTGCATTGTTGACGGGTGAGAGTTACACCATGAGCGCCTACGTGAGTGATGCTCAGGGCAATACATCGGCAAGTACCGATTCGATGTTCGTGGTTGACAACGCCAGCCCGGCGCTGTCGCGCACAACGGCCTCTTACACCTTGACGGATAACTTCAGTGCACCGGATTCGCGCTGGGTATTTCCTAGCCAAAATTATTTGAACAAGACCAATACAGCCAAGGTGAGAACGTCTGAAGTTGGCAACCCAGCTCTGCAATTGACTCTAAACTCAGACAACCAGTATGGATTTACTTATCTGGATCAAGCGTTCAGTGCGACGTCCGTTGTGAATATTCGCTTCAGTTTCAAGTTGCCGGGAGTGGCCGCAGACAATGGCGATGTGGGTGATGGGTTTGCGATGTTTTTGTTTGATGGCTCTTTGAGTGCAAATCAAGTGAGCGGGGGTCTCACAGGCGGTAGTTTTGGCTACTACGGCATGAGCAATGGCTATTTGGGCATTGGATTTGATGAGTACAACAGCACACTCGCCAGCGATGCCATCCATTTGTTAAAAAGTACGTACAGCACCGATTTGAAGGCCAACGAATTGTCTGCGAGGCTGATTTCTAAAAATCTCTCCACCCTGCCGTTGGGGTACAGCAATTTTGGACCAGACTACCGTCGCTATGCAGAAATCAACCTTGACAATGGGCAGCTGACCATGAGCATGCTCAAGAATGGCGGCGATGTCAGCAAGTCGTCCGACTGGGTCAAAGTGATCCAGGGCTACAACGTCGCCACAAGCAATTTCACATCATTTTCTTCGCTGAAATTGGGTTTTTCTGGGGCAACGGCAGGGGCCGAGGATGCTTACAGTTTTGACGATGTGCAAGTTGCTGTGCGTGACACCTTCTTCTATGAGTACGGCAACAGCGGTGCGCGGCTGGCCTTGGACAAAGCATGGACGGTGGCGGACACGGACAGCACAGGTTTTGCGGAGTTGGCAGTCAAGTTCACCACGGGCACGAGCATGGGGGTGAGCACGACCTATGTATCGGGGCAAGACTCACTCGAGCTCGATGCGTCGGTCAGTGCCTTGGCCACCACGGTGTGGGACACAAACACAGGCACTTTGACCGCGACGGCCACATCGGGAAGCTGGACAGCCGCTGAGGCGCAAACGGTGCTCGCTGCTGTGCGCTATGCCAACCAGTCCACCACGCCCACCAGCACCACGCTGGAACGCCATGTTCAGTACGCACTGACCGATGTGGAGGGCGCAAGCAGCGACCTCCACACCTCGGCGATCAAACTGGTGGCTGACACCTTTCCGACAGTCAAGAGCGTGACGTTCGTGAGTGCAACGACCTCTGCGGGGCACAACTACACCAAAGCCATTGATACGGGCGATGTGTTGACATACACGGTGAATTTCAGTGAGGAAGTCGCACTTGTGGGGACTGCTAATTTGTCGTTGTACTTTAGTGGCAGCAACACGACAAGGACGGCAGTTGCGAGTAATCAAACAGGGCGATCCATCCAATTTACCTACACGGTTCAAGATACGGACTTTGATGCCGATGGTGTGACCATCGTCGCCAATGCCTTGAGTTTGAGCGGGGGTGCGACGCTCAAAGACACGCGTGTCGGCACGCAAACGGCAAGTTTGTCGAACAGCGCTGTGACAAGTGGTGGACCACAAATCGACACCATTCAGATGGGCACACAAAAGCTCATCCGTGGCTACCAAAATGCTGGCCAGTGGTATTACTACTATGACATGAATGGTGATGGCCTGACAAATGACACACCGTGGCACACGGATTTGAATGGCATATTCAAATACGACGCAACGCTATTATCAACGGACCAGAACGGTAAAACCACAAGCGAGTACCACTACGGGACCAAAGAAAGCGTGGCAATGTCTTTGCCTACTTTGGGTGTTCCTTTTCCCTTTCACTCGCTACCAGCTGGTCAGACCATCACAGGTACGTCGGCGAACACTTTTTATTCAGATGCCGCAGGGCTGTGGGACTTATTTGCGGCACAGGGCGCTGCATATGGCTTGCCGACGGGTTGGAATTCAGCCTCCTATTGGCTGGCCGACACCAATCAACCGGGCACCCATGTGGTGTTCAATTACGCGACAGGTACGTACTACCCCAACAGTGAATCTGACCAAAAGGGCTACCACGCCGCTGTCCAAGTGTTGGGTGATCGCCCTATGACCAGGCTCTCCTCGGTGAGTTTTGTTGGTGCCACCACCCAGTCGGGTGGCAATCCCAACGTTGTCGACACGGGGGATGTGCTGACATACAAGGTTTCATTCACTGAAGATGTGATCTTGACCGGCACGGCTCAGCTGGCGCTGACGTTTAGCGGCAATGCATCGGGATCACAAACGCGCTACGCCACAGCAACCAATCAAATAGGCAAAGACCTGTACTTCACCTATACCGTGCAAAGTACCGACTACGACCACGATGGTGTGGTGCTTGCTGCCAACCAATTGAGCATGGTCTCAACAGCGACGGTGCGTGACAAAGATCTACAACTCTTTGTCCGAGACTTTTCGCATGATGCCTTGGCCGATAAAGGCGCGTTGATCGATGCACTCAGCCTGGGCACGGACAACGGTTTGTTGGTCAAAGGTTATCAGGTCGAGGGCAAATGGTACTATTATTGGGATCGCAATGGTGACGGTGTGACGTTTGATACCGTCTCGCACAATGTGCTGGACAGTACCTTCAAACTTGGCAATGATTTTGTCAGCACCAATCCTGCTTCCGACGGCACCATTGATTATCGTTATGCCGTCATGAGCGGCACCAAGCTGGCGCTGCCAACGCTGGGGGTGCACACACCACATACGACGACTCAAGCTGCGCAGACGATTGCCAACACCTCTGGCAATAACATGGCAAGCCCGAACGCGATGTATGACAACATGGCCGCGTTGTGGGATGCCACAGCAACGGCCAATGGTGCAAATGGCACGCCTCAAGGTTGGAGGACGACCACGAATACCACGAACTTGAATTATTGGCTGGCCGAAACCTATGCGTCAGCAAGCCACACCATGATTTCATTAGGAGATGGAACATACATCGCAAGAGTTGGTGATGCGACGGCTTATAACGTCGCTTTGCAGATGGTGTTGTAAAGCAGGGCGGGGTTTGCGCAGTTGAAGGTTCAATCGGTGCTTGAGCTCAATTGTTCAAGCTATACTGGAAAGTCATGGTGTGAAATGCCGTGATTGGGCTTGATCTAGAGTGTTAAAAGCTGCGGTGACCGATAGAGGACGTGTCGTGCCTCCAAAAACGGGCTTATGCATTGAAACCCCCGCAAGGCTTCACAGAGGGCTGTTTGAAAAGGTGTCGTTTTTGGAGAAGTCATTGTTTTATTTTTATATTCGGAAAGCACTTGCTGCGCTGATTCTGCTGGGCATGTTCACAGCACATGCACAAGTTGCAGACCCCATCGCAGAAAGTCCACACAACTACCGCGAATATTTAGGCCGTGTGATCAAACAACACCCCAGTATCCAGGCTGCATTGAGTCAGATTGATTCAGCACGCAAAGATGTGGAGGGGGCCAAATGGAATTTTGGGCCCACCCCTTCTATTGGTGGAGAAGGAAGCAGCAAAAAAGCAGACAGATTAACCGATAACCATACGACGTTTGCCCGCTTGCAACAACCTTTGTGGACGGGTGGGAGGCTCACGGCTCAACTCGAGAGAGCGCAAGCTCAGGAAACCATCGCCACCTTGACGCTGGAAGAGCAGCGCTTGACTCTCGCGACGCGTTGGCTGCAGTTGTGGACTGAGGTTCAGGCCGCAGAACTTAAAACCCAGGCTTACGCTGACAGTGAGAGACTGCACCGCAAATATGTGGAGCAAGTGGAAAGGCGGGCCAAAGACGGTCATGCGCCGCGCAGTGACGTGCAACTCGCATACACACGTATTGCGGCGGTGCAAGCAGAGTTAGAACAAGCACGTACTCAAAAGCGACAAGCAGTGAGCAAACTGGAGCAAATATACGGTGGGCCATTGTCTGCTAACACCGTGCAATGGGCGGCACCATTGCAAACGGCATCAACCGAAAGCGCAGTCCTGCAGCGAACCGTTCATGAATGGTTGAGCGCAGTTCAAGACAAACACCCTAGCTTGCAAAAAGCTGCAGCCGTGACACTTGTGGTTAAAGCCGACGTCGAATTGGCCAAATCTAAGGCATTGCCTGAGTTGTATGTGCGCGCAGAAATCGTCAACGGTGACATCACCAAAGAAACAAGACGGATTTATCTTGGTGCTTCTTCTAGTTTTGGTGCGGGCTTGTCAACGATGTCATCCATTGCTGCAAGTCAGGCCAAACTCAACGCCCAAGAACACGAAACTGAAACGCGCCGCCGTGAAATTGCCGAACAAGTGCTGGCCGATGTGGAAAATTTGGAGTCCCAAACCCAGCGACTGCGCTACCTCGAACAGGCTTATCGCAGTGCAGATGAAGTCCTGCAATCCTCAGAAAGGCAATTTGCCTCTGGTCGGAAAAGCTGGCAAGAACTCATGAACTCTGCCCGAGAAAAAGCCCAAACGCTCACCCAGCTGGCTGACACCAGAGCATTTCAATGGTTGTCTCAGCAACGCCTTCAATTGATGTCTTTGGGTATCGATGTCTATTTGAATAACAACGCAAGCCCTGATCGATAGCCCATCCAGACATGAAAAATTTCAAAATCCCACTGCCAGATTTGTCCGCATTGCATGTTGTGCTCATGCGTCTGGCTCAGTTACGTCGTGAACCGGTCGATGCATTGGCACTGCAAGCTGCTTTGCGCCATCTGCCCGAGTCGCACGATGATTTGTCACCTCTGCTGGGTGCACTGGCTCAACAAAACCAATGGCCCAAACCACAATGGTCTAAAACTCCCGACGAGGGGCGCTTACCCTGCATCGTGCTCAGCCCTGAAGGGCAACTGGGAATTATCACTGCCCGCACACCCGAAGGTCTGTGGGCCATCAGTTGGTGGTTACCTGAACCACGTCAATTTGCCGAACAAGTTCAGTCCGACTTCACTGTAGGCCATGTCTTTGTGCGCATGCGCATGACGGCACCCTTTGTTATCAGTGAAAGCCCGAGCCTGCAACTGGTTTGGGCGGAAATTCGTTCACAAAAAAGGATACTGATCGACATTGCTGCTGGCACCATTGCCATCAGTTTTCTGGCCCTGACCACCTCTTTTTACTCCATGCAGGTCTATGACCGTGTGGTTCCTACACAAGCCACCAGCACCTTATGGGTGCTTTCCATCGGTGTGTTGCTCTCCGTGCTGCTGGAGACCACAGGAAAATGGCTGCGATCTAAACAAATTCACCACCTTACGGATTCCGTGGATCAGAACCTTGCGCGTTCTGTTTATGGTCGGTTCTTGTCTGTGCGACTTGACCAAATGCCCACCAGTGTTGGCGCCACCTCCTCGCGACTGCGCAGTTATGAAAGCATCCGGTCATTTTTGGTCAGTGTCAGTACCCAGGCCGTGGTTGATTTGCCATTGGCTTTACTCACTCTGGGCGTGCTGGCCCTCATTGGTGGATGGTTGGCTTTAGTGCCTGGTCTATTTTTGGTTGTTGGTTTGGTGATTGGACTCATGTCTCACAAACAAATGGACCAACTGGCCAAACTTGCCACACCCGCGCAGCACCAAAAATTGGGCCTGCTCGTTGAAAGCATCGAAGGTGCTGAAACCATCAAGTCAGGGCAGGGTGGCTGGCGCATGCTTTCCAAATGGCTGGACATCACCGATGAATCTCGCCAACACGAACAAAACATGCGGCAACTCACCGAAATGCAGCAATATTTGGTCGCCATGTTCCAACAAGTCGCATACGTTGCATTGGTTGCTGCTGGTGCCCTTGTTATCGGTCATGCCGATTTCACCATGGGTTCGCTCATCGCTTGCTCCATTCTCAGCGGACGCATTTTGGCCCCCATCGCGACCATTCCCGCACTCATCATGCAGTGGGCCCAAACGCGTATCTCGCTGCAAGACCTTGATCGGCTTTGGGCGCTCCACCTGGATCACCCCCCTGGTGTAGAACCTATTGTGATCGAGACCCTTCGAGGTCAATATGAACTCGCCAACATTGAGATGAGCTATAGCGGGACCATGGCACTTAATGTCAAACAACTGCGGATCCAAGCCGGAGAACGGATTGCCATATTGGGTGGTATTGGCAGTGGAAAAACCAGTTTGCTTAGGCTGCTTTCTGGTATGTACAAAGCTGGTCAAGGCCGGGCCCTGCTTGATGGCATCGACCTCGACCACATCGCCAAGGGTAGTCTGGCTCATCAGATGGGTTTTGTCCCACAAGATGGGCGTCTGTTTGCCGGCACACTGCGCGATAATCTGGTGCTCGGCATGAGCGACCCTGGGGACGATGCATTGTTGCAAGCCGCACGCCAAACCGGTTTGTTTGAAACCGTCATCGCCGCCCATACGAAAGGCCTTGCGCGCGAAATATTTGAAGGAGGGCAAGGCCTTTCGGGCGGGCAAAGACAATTGGTGCATATCACCCGAGCCGTGTTGCGTGAACCTCGCATCTGGCTGCTGGATGAGCCCACAGCTTCAATGGACGGGCAGCTGGAAAACCAGGTTATCCAGATGCTGCAACATAAGCTCACTTTAAAACCCAACACGCCGCCAAGCACACTGGTACTGGTTACCCACAAACCACAATTGCTCAGTTTGGTTCAGCGAATCATTGTCATGGCAAACCAGCAAATTGTGCTTGACGGGCCGCGGGACCAAGTCCTGCAACAACTCCAGTCCATGGCGGCACAATCCCAACAAGCAAAGAAAACCAACATCGACCCACAAGGCACAACCGCATGATCCACAAGCACACATATCAACGTCACGTGGGCCTTTATCTTTTGCTCATTCTTGTGCTGTTTGTTGGTTGGGCCGCCTGGTTTGACATTGACCAACTCGTTCGCGCCCAAGGTCAAATCATCCCTCAGGATAAAACTCAAGTCATTCAGGCAGCCGATGGGGGAGTGATCAGAGAGCTGCGTGTGAGCGAAGGCGAAATTGTTAAAAAAGGGCAGGTGCTGGCAGTGCTTGAAAACGATCGTGCCAGTGCTGGTGTTGAAGAAGTCAGCAATCGCATTGCCGGATTGCACATCACGCGCTTACGGGCCCTGGGCGAAGCCACAGGCAAAGAACCCCACTTTGATGTCTACGGCACGAGTCATCCCGATCTTGTGCAAGCCCAAAAACAACTGTACCTGCAAAACCAAAGTGCCTTGCATAAAGATCTGAGCGCCTTCGCCGAGCAACTGCGTCTGGCACAGTCCGAACTCGAACTGACACAGCGCTTGTATGAAAGAGGCGACATCAGCCATATCGAATTTATGCGTAGCCAACGTGGCGTGGTCGATGCCGGACAAAAACTGCAAGCTGTTCAGGAAAAATACAAATCTGATGCCCGACGCGAGCTTGCCAAAATCGAAGAAGAAATCACCAGCCAACGAAGCAAACTACAAGAACGTCAAAGTGTTTTGGACCACACTGAAATTCAGGCTTCACTGGACGGCGTGGTCAAATCCCTGCGCATTAACACCTTAGGTGGGGTTTTACGCAGTGGTGACGAGCTCATGCAAATTTCGCCCACATCTGGTGGCTACATCATTGAGGCAAAAATCAATCCATCAGACATCGGGCAACTTGAGGTGGGCATGCCCGTGACCGTTCGCCTCGATGCGTTTGATTACAGTATCTACGGTAACTTGACGGGTGAATTGACCTACTTAAGTTCAGATACATTGATGGAACAAGGGTCCGACGGACGCAGTCAAATTTATTATCGAGCCAAAGTCCAATTGAAGGACTTCACCCCATTACAGCGTATCCAGGCCAATGACATCAAAGCAGGCATGACTGCCTCACTCGACATTCGCACAGGCCATCGTAACGTACTTACATTTCTGGTTAAACCTATTGCGCGTGCATTCAGTGGTGCTTTAAGTCAAAAATAATTCTGGCTCTCAGTACCGCTGTCATAAATGTCACGGCGCTCACCACGCCATCAGTGGAGGCCACCGCGGCCGTGTCAGAGCCGGTCACAAAGCGCCGCAGTACGGCGTACCTGTTGACGCCGGGTTAAAGGCATCGATCGCGGGGCTGTCCCAGCCCAGCGAGTCACCCAACACCAAAACCAGGTATTGCGTCATGCCGCTTCCTTGGATGGGCCAACCTTGACCAGGACGTGGACTTTGTCGGCACGACAGCGGTCGCTACAGTAAAAAACGTTATCCCAGTTCTTCGTCCAGCTTTTGCGCCAGACCATGGCGCGGCCGCAAACCTTGCAGGGTTTCTGGGGTAAATCCTGCTTGTTCCCTTTAAAACCTGAGAGTTTGGGCATGTTTCTCCAATAAACAGCTGACTGGCGTGACAATTTCTTCAAACAAGTTTAAACTGATCGGTCACAAAACAGATTTTCAAGTACAAATGAATCACGAATGGGTTAATCATTGGATGGGGCGGCTGTTCATGGTTTTGTTGGCCGCAGCCTTGGGGTTGGGTATTGAGCTGGCCCAAGCCGGCACAGCATTGTCGGCAACGGGCCACGCAGCCCAGTGTCCGGCCATCCTGAACCACACGTTTGACCGACTGCAAGACGAAAAGCCCCAGTCGTTGTGCCAGTATGCGGGCAAGGTGGTGCTGGTGGTGAACACCGCCAGTTTTTGCGGTTTCACTTCTCAATACAAAGGCTTGGAAGCACTGAACGCCAAATACCAAGATCAGGGCTTGGTGGTTTTGGGTTTTCCTTCAAATGACTTTGCGCAGGAAAAAGGCAGCAACAAAGAGATCGCTGACTTTTGTGAAAGCACATTCGGAGTGAAGTTCCCCATGTTCACGAAAACCCAGGTCACGGGTGATGGCGCAGCCCTCTTGTTCAAGCAGCTCACCGCACAAACGGGCCAAAAGCCACGCTGGAACTTTCACAAATACCTGATCGGCCGAGACGGGCAAGTCATCGACCAATACAACAGCATGATCAGACCGGACAGCAAATCTTTGTTGTCTGCCATCGACAAAGCCTTAAAAGCCAAACCATGAAGCCTCGCATGAAACTGGCCGTCGTGGGTTCGGGCATCTCCGGACTGGCGGTGGCGCACACCCTGCAAAACCATGCTGATATCACGGTGTTTGAGGCGGGCGATTATTTTGGTGGACACACCCACACGGTCGACATCACGCTGCCCACGCCGCAAGGCCCGGTGACGCACGGGGTGGACACGGGCTTTTTGGTGTTCAACGAACGCACCTACCCCAACCTGATCAACCTGTTTGCCGAGCTGCAGGTGGCCACAGCACCGTCAGACATGTCGTTCTCGGTTAAGGTGCCGGCTGCGCTGAATGGTAAAACCCTGGAGTGGAGCGGCACCGATTTGAACAGCGTGTTCGCGCAGCGCGGCAACTTGCTCAACCCGCGCTTTTGGCGCATGCTGGCGGATGTGATGCGCTTCAATGCGCTGTGCACCCGCATCGCCAAAGCCCAGCGCGAAACAGAGTTGCAGCAACCGTTGGCCGATTTTTTGCGCGCGCACAAATTCAGTGAGGCTTTTCGCGACTGGTATTTCCTGCCCATGCTCGGCTGCATCTGGAGCTGCCCGACCGATCAGATGCTGCAGTTTCCTGTGGTCACCATGATCCGCTTTTGCCACAATCATGGCTTGATTCAAGTGACCAACCGTCCGCAGTGGTTCAGCGTGGTGGGCGGCGCACGCCATTACGTCGAGAAGATTTTGGCGGGTGTGCACGACAAGCGTTTGAACACCCCGGTGCGCTTGATTGAGCGCGACGCGCAAGGTGTGCGCATCATCACCGATGGACATGCTGAGCGATTCGACGAGGTGGTGATCGCCACCCACACCGACCAGGCTCTGCGTTTGCTGCGCGAGCCCTCTGGTGATGAGCGCAGCGTGTTGGGTGCGATCCGCTACCAAGACAACCGCGCCGTGTTGCACACCGATGCCAGCGTGCTGCCTGCCAACCCCAAAACTTGGGCCGCATGGAACTACGAACGGGCCACCATCACTGAGCGCGAGTCGGCGCGTGTGTGCTTGCATTACCTGCTCAACCGCCTGCAGCGCATCCCGTTTGTGCAGCCCGTGGTGGTCTCGCTCAATCCTCTGCAGCCCATCGACCCCGCCACCGTTGTCGGCGGATACGATTATGCGCACCCGGTGTTTGACCTCAACGCCATAGACGCGCAAAAGCGCTTGCCTTTGCTGCAAGGCCAGCGTCACACTTGGTACGCCGGGGCCTGGACGGGTTATGGCTTTCACGAAGATGGCCTCAAGTCGGGCCTGCAAGTGGGGCGTGCTTTGCTCAAGCAAATCCACGAACAAGGCAGCAACCAGGCAAAGCTGGCCGCATGACCAAAGCCACCGCGCTCATCGGCTGGGGCCAGGTGCGCCACACCCGCCACCGCCCGGCGCATCACGCGTTTGTTTACCCAACCGCGTTTTTGATGTTGCCCATGCGGCAGCTGCAAGCGGGTGGATGCAACACGGCCCTGGCCATCAACCGCAGGGCTTGGTTTTCGTTTCATGACACCGACCATGGCGATGGCCGTCCTGTAGACAAAGGCGGTGCGCTGGCTTGGCTGGATGAACTGCTGCTTCAAGAAGGCATCACCGATGCTACAGGCGAAGTCTGGTTGCAGGCTTTTCCCCGTGTGTTGGGCCATGCTTTCAAACCCGTGAGCTTTTGGTACGCGAACCGCACCGATGGCACGCTGGCCGCCATCGTGGCCGAGGTGAACAACACCTTTGGTGAGCGCCATTGTTACCTGCTGCCCGAGCTGCAATACGGCCGCACACGGCTGGCCCAGAAGGTGTTCCACGTTTCGCCGTTTTGCGACGTGCAAGGTGAATACCGTTTTCGTTTCATGCGCACAGTACATGGAGGCCAAGAGTGCATCGTGGCTCGTGTGAACCACGCCGATGCTGATGGCCCGCTGATCGACACCAGCTGGAGCGGGGTGCTGGAGCCCGCCAGCGCTGCTGCGCTACGCCGTGTGATGTGGCGTTTTCCGCTGCTGACATTCGGCGTGGTGACGCGAATCCATTGGCATGCATTTTTGCTGTGGTTGAAAAAAGTCCCGTTCTGGCACAAACCCGAACCTCCGCATGAATTTGTGACCCGATGAACCCTGGAGCCCCAAGGATGGACCCCATGATGAAAACCTCTGTTTGTGTGTCTGCTGCCAGTTTGGGCGCTGTCCCGTTCAATCCGGAGGCCCAGATCCCGCATGCACCCTTGCCCCGTGCGGCGCGCCGTGTCATGGACCTGCTGTCGCGCCTGGAAATCGGCACGCTCACCCTGCACGCGCCCGACGGCAATCACCAAGTGTTTGGCACACACGCCGCACCGTTTGCGGCGCTGCATATTCACAACTGGGCTGTGTGTGCCGAGGTGCTCAAGTCCGGTGACATTGGTTTTGCCGAAGGCTATATGGCCGGAGATTGGACGTCGCCCGATTTGGCCGCTTTGCTGCGCGTGTTGATTGCCAACCGCAACGAGATTGAAGGCGCGATTTATGGCCACTGGTTGGGGCGACTGGCCTACCGCATCAAGCACTTGCTCAACCGCAATAATCGCAGCAACAGCCGCAAAAATATCCACGCACATTACGATTTGGGTAATGCTTTTTATGAGTTGTGGTTGGACGGGACGATGAACTATTCGTCGGCCTGGTTCGAGGGCGACAAGACCCGGCCTATGGCCGATGCCCAGAAAGCTAAGGTGCGCCGTGCGCTGCGCATGGTGAATGTCCAAAAAGGCGATCACGTTTTGGAAATTGGTTGCGGCTGGGGTGCGCTGGCCGAGTCGGCCACCACCGAATTTGGCGCGCACATCACTGGTGTGACTTTGTCCACCGAGCAGCTGGCCTTTGCCAATGCACGCATGAAGTGGTACGGCATGGCGCAGCAAGCGGACTTGCGCTTGCAGGATTACCGCGACATCGACGATGGTCCTTATGACGCGATTTGTTCCATTGAAATGATCGAGGCGGTGGGGCAGGAATACTGGCCCACCTACTTTCAGGTCATCAGCCGTTTGCTCAAACCCGGTGGTCGCGCGTGTGTGCAAAGCATCACCATCGACGATAGTTTGTTCGACCGTTATGTGCATTCGACCGACTTCATTCAGCAGTACATCTTTCCGGGTGGCTGCTTGCTCAGCCCCAGTGAGTTCCGCAAACAGGCGAAAGCCGCGGGTTTGCAGGTGGTGGACGAGCTGAATTTTGGTCTTGACTACGCCGAAACCTTGCGCCGCTGGCGTGACAGTTTCATGGCCCAGCAGGACCAAGTGCGCATCTTGAAGTTTGATGATCGCTTCATTCGTTTGTGGGAGTTTTACCTCGCCTATTGCGAAGCCGCATTCGACGAGGCCAACATCGACGTGGTCCAGTTCACTTTGGCCAAGCCGGTCTGAGTGCTATGCACACCCGACGGTCCACGATCGGCGCGTTTGCACATTTGCTTCGCGGCGGGCATGGTTGGGTGTGCTTGCTGATTTCCGTTTTGCTGCTGAGTGCTGGGCAGGGGCATGCCCAGTCACCCACAGCAAGTCCTGATACCGCGATGAGGCGTCCCGAAGTTGCGGCGCTCAAAGGGGTGGTGCCCAGTGCCCCTGTGCGTTTGCGTGTGTGGGGTTTCGAGGTCTACGACGTCCGCTTGTGGACCCCAGCGGGTTTTCGTCACCAGCAAGCCGCGCAGTTTCCTTTTGCGCTGGAGTTGCAATACCTGCGCCGTCTCGAGGGTGCCGCCATTGCCAGCCGTTCGATCGATGAAATGCGCCGCGTGGGCAGTTTCAGTGAGGACCAGGCGCAAAACTGGTTGGTGGCCATGCGCGAGCTGTTTCCCAACGTGGGGGCAGGCGAACGCATCACGGGTATCAACCTGCCCGGTGTGGGGGCTGAATTTTGGGTCAACGGTCAGCGTGTCGGTGCGGTGAAAGACGAAACGTTTGCGCGTTTGTTCTTTGGCATCTGGCTTGATGAACGCACGTCCGAGCCGAAGATACGCGCCCAGTTGCTACAAGGTTTGCGGCCATGAGCACGGCCACTGCACCTCGCAAAGCCTTTGTGGCTTACGGCCTGCTCGGCTTGCCTTTGGCCTTTGTGGCTTTGCCGGTGTATGTGCACTTGCCCAACGTGTATGCCCAGCAATACGGTGTGCCGTTGACCGCTCTGGGCGGTGTGCTTTTGCTCAGTCGCAGTGTGGATGCTGTGGTCGATCCGCGGTTGGGCCTCTGGGGTGACCAGCTTTATCGGCAGTCGACGCGTGCCGTGGCGTTGGCCGCACTGGCGCTGGCGCTGGCGCTGGCCTTGGGTTTTGCGGCTTTGTTTTTTCCGCCTGCGGTGTCGGGGACGGCTTTGTGGGTGTGGGTGGGGGCGGCGCTCACCCTCAGCCATTTGGCCTACAGTGGTCTGGGCATCTTGCACCAAGCCTGGGCTGCACGTCAGGGGGGTGGCGGCATCGCGCAAAGTCGTTGGGTCGCCTGGCGAGAAGGCTTTGCGCTGGTGGGCGTGCTGCTGGCTTCGGCCTTGCCCGCGCTGTGGGGCTGGGCATGGACCACCGCTTTGCTGGTTGGGATGCTGGCGCTGGGTTTGCTCACTTGGTGGCGTGCGGAGCAAAGCGCCGGAAGCAACGTGACCACCCATGCGCCAATCCATGCGGCCACGACGTATGAAGCGGCACGCTCATCACCGCATCCCAGCAGCCTTTGGCACCCGTGGAAATATGCGGGCTTTCGGCGCTTGTTGATGGTGTTCATGCTCAATGGCTTGGCCAGCGCAGTGCCCGCTACGCTGGTGCTGTTTTTTGTGCAAGATCGCTTGCAGGCACCCAAAGCCATGGAGCCTTTGTTTTTGGGTGTGTACTTCGCAGCCGGTGCCTTGTCGTTTCCGCTGTGGCTCAAAGTGATTGACCACTTGGGCTTGCTGCGCAGCTGGGCGTTGGGCATGGGTTTGTCTGTTTTGGCCTTTGTCAGCGTGATCGGCTTGGGCGTGGGTGACACCACAGGTTTCTTGCTGGTGTGTGCCTTGTCGGGCATGGCACTCGGTGCGGACCTCACAGTGCCGGGCGCGCTGCTCAACCAGCTGATTGACCGCTGTGGTGAGCGGGGCCGCACAGACGGGGCCTTCATGGGCTGGTGGAATTTGGCTACCAAGCTTAATTTGGCGCTGGCCGCTGGGCTGTCACTGCCTTTGCTGGGCCTGTGGGGTTATGCCCCGGGCCAGCAGGACGCCCATGCGGTGCTGGCACTGGGCTTGGCTTACGGCCTTTTGCCTTGCGTGCTGAAGTTGTTCGCAGGTGTGGCTTTGTATGTCGGCTTGATGCGTCAGCCCGCTTTGATTTCGGGGCCTGCCAAGGCCCATCCTTCGGCATGAGCCGCTTTGACACGCGACACCGGAAGTCCACCATGCGTCAACACAATGACTTGATTCATCGCCGCACCGCCTTGACCCGTTTGGCCGTTTGGCCCGCCGTGGCGGTCACGCCCTTTTTGGCCAGCTGCGCAGGACCGCAGGTGCAAAACTATGCGCAAGAAAAACCGCAGTTGGACTTGCGCACGTATTTCAACGGCACCCTTGACGCCTGGGGCATGTTCACTGACCGCAGCGGTCAGGTGGTCAAGCGCTTCACCGTGGTGATGGACTGCACGTGGAAAGGCGATGAGGGCGTGCTGGACGAAGCCTTTGTGTACTCGGACGGGACGAAGCAGCGCCGCATCTGGAAACTCAAAGCTGGACCGAACGGAACGTATACCGGCCGGGCCGACGATGTGGTTGGCGAGGCGACGGGATTGGTCAGCGGCAATGCATTTCGCTGGGCTTACACGCTGGCTTTGCCGGTTGATGGTCGTGTCTGGTATGTGGATTTTGACGACTGGATGTACCTGATGGACGAGCGCGTCATGCTCAACAAAGCGACCATGAGCAAGTGGGGGGTGAAGCTGGGTGAGGTTACCTTGTCGTTCACGCGTCGCATACCTTTAGCGGCCAAGCCCGGGTGAACGCCATGTCCAGCTCTTCAAGCCATGCTGCAGCCCATGTGCTGCAAAAAGTCAGTCCCCAGCCAGCCTTCCAAGCGCGTGCGCGCCGGTGGCTGCAACTGAATGCGCCGATGAGCGATTGGTGTGGTCGCCGTGTCTGGTTGGTTGGTGCCTCCACGGGCATCGGTTTGGCGTGTGCACAGGCTTTGCGTGCCGCTGGCGCACAGGTGGTGATTTCGGCGCGTAAGCCGCAAGGTGTGCAAGATTGGGCCTCGCAAGATGCCGGTGTGCAGTGGCGCACACTGGATGTGGGTGAGCCCGATCAGGTGCAGGCAACCGCCCGCGCCATCTTGGCCGAAGGCCCTTTGGATCTGGTGGTCTACGCGGCCGGATATTACCGAGCCCAACGTGCCACAGCCATGGACATGGAAGACCTATTGCAGCACGACAAGGTCAATTACCAAGGGGCATTGCAAGTCATCCACGCGGTGCTGCCCAGTATGTTGAGTCGGCAAAGCGGACACATCAGCCTGCTCAGCAGTGTGGCCGGTTGGCGCGGCTTGCCCAATGGCTTGGCATACGGGCCGACCAAGGCCGCACTCACGCACTTGGCCGAAACGCTGTACATGGATTTGCAGGACCAGGGCATTGGGGTGAGTGTCATCAATCCCGGTTTTGTGGACACGCCGCTGACGGCACAAAACCAGTTCACCATGCCCGCTTTGATCAGCCCTGAGCACGCGGCGGATCAGATGCTCAAAGGCTGGGCCACTGGCCAGTTCGATATCCACTTTCCCAAGCGTTTTACCGTGTGGCTCAAATTGCTGCGACTCTTGCCGTATCGGTTTTATTTTCCGCTGGTCCGCAAGTTAACGGGCCTGTGATGGCCTATGGAAAAATACCCCATGGACACTCGACACCTCACCCAGAACCTGGCCACGTTTTTTGGAACACTTTCACCCCAAAGCGTGTCGCAGCTGCACACGCTCTACGACGCCCAGGCACGTTTCAAAGACCCGTTTAACGAGGTGCAAGGCCTGCCCGAAATCGAGCGCATTTTTCGGCACATGTACGTGGTACTTGACCGGCCGCATTTCGTCATCACCGCGCAATTGGTCGATGGCGCACAAGCCTTCTTGACTTGGGAATTCCGCTTTCGTTTTAAGCGTTTTGACACCACCACCTTGCAAGCGGTGCGCGGTGGCAGCCATGTGGTGTTCAACGAACAAGGCTTGGTGACGCTGCACCGTGATTATTGGGATGCGGCCGAAGAGTTGTACGAAAAATTGCCGGTGCTGGGCGGCATGATGCGTTGGCTCAAGCAACGCGCCAACGCGTGATGCCCTCCCCGGCAGCTTCACTGGCCGGGTCAGGTGGGTTGGCTGTCGATGAAGCTCTGTCTTTGCGCCAGCTTGTCGTACAGTTTGTGCAAATTGGGATGGGGCGTGCGCCAGTCAATCTGCGGGAACCGGAAGTCCAGATAGGCCACGGCGCAACCGACGGCAATGTCGGACAAGCTCATGTGTATGCCTGAGCAAAAAGGCTTGTCACCCAGACCGCGGCTCATGGCACCCAAGGCGTGTTCAATTTTGTTCAGTTGACGGTCAATCCAGGCTTGGCTGCGTTGTGCGTCTTTGCGCCCTGTCCACACGGCTTCCATGCGGGCCAGCAAGGCGGCGTCGAGCAGGCCATCGGCCAGGGCTTCCCAGGTTTTGACTTCGGCGCGCTCGCGTCCAGCGGCTGGGATCAGTTTGCCCACGGGCGATAAGGTGTCCAGATATTCCACAATGACACGCGAGTCAAATACGGCCTCATGCCCTTCCATGATCAGGCATGGCACTTTACCCAAGGGGTTGGATTCGTGGATGTTGGTGCTGTTTGACCACACGTCTTCCGAGACGAATTGGTAGTCCAGTTTCTTCTCAGCCATGACAATGCGCACCTTGCGGACATAAGGACTGGTGACGGAGCCGATGAGTTTCATAAAGAGGTTGTCAGAGCTGAATAACGGTTGATTCTAGAGCGCTTGGACGTGGTTGCGCTGACGAGCCATGCGGATATCTGAGCCATTCGGGTGTCCATTGGGCGGGAATTACAATCAAAGGATGAATTTCTCACCCATTTCCGCCCTCTCGCCGTTGGATGGCCGTTACGCCAGCAAACTCAATGCGCTGCGCCCCTTGATGAGTGAACAAGGCTATATGCACCGACGTGTGCAGGTGGAGATCGCTTGGTTCATTGCATTGTCTGATGCTGGCTTTGCCGAGTTCAAGCCCTTGACCCCAGGTGCGCGCAGCTATTTGACTGCGTTGGTGAAGAATTTTTCCGAGGCCGATGCCGTGGCCATCAAGGCATTTGAAAAGACCACCAACCACGATGTGAAAGCGGTGGAGTACTGGATCAAGTCCAAGTTCAAGGACCGACCCGAGCTGGAGCATGTGGGTGAATTTGTGCACTTTGCCTGCACCAGTGAAGACATCAACAACACCAGCCACGCTTTGCAGATCAAGGGTGCACGTGCTCAGGTGATTTTGCCGGGCCTGGATGGTCTGATCGCCAAGTTGCGCGAGATGGCGCATGCCTTTGCCGAAGTGCCGATGCTCAGCCGCACGCATGGTCAAACCGCTAGCCCTACCACTGTGGGCAAGGAAATCGCCAACGTGGTGATGCGCCTGAACGGTTGCCGCGACAAGATTGCCGCAGTCAAGCTGATGGGCAAGATGAACGGTGCCGTGGGCAACTACAACGCCCACCTGTCGGCCTGGCCCGACTTTGACTGGGAGGCGTTTGCCAAAAAAGTCATCGAAACGCCCGAGCTGAGCGAAACCCAAAGCAGCCACTGGGGCCTGGGCCTGA
>CAYRBW010000007.1:1698-28958 GCA_964422575.1 uncultured Limnohabitans sp. | reverse complement strand
CATCAGCTACATCCGCCGCAACTACGGCATGCTGATCGGTGAGCCCACAGCCGAGGCCATCAAGAAAAACATTGGTTCGGCCTTTCCGGGCAGCGAAGTCAAGGAGATGGAAGTCAAAGGCCGCAATCTGTCGGAGGGCGTGCCACGCAGCTTCACCATCAGCTCCAACGAAATCCTCGAAGCCTTGACCGATCCGCTTAACCAGATCGTCTCGGCCGTCAAAACCGCGCTGGAGCACACCCCACCCGAGTTGGGTGCCGACATCGCCGAACGCGGCATGATGCTCACCGGTGGGGGTGCATTGCTGCGCGACTTGGACCGCCTGCTGGCCGAAGAAACCGGTTTGCCCGTGTTGGTGGCCGAAGACCCACTGACCTGCGTGGCGCGTGGCTGCGGCATGGCGTTGGAGCGCATGGACCAGCTGGGCAGCATTTTCACGACTGAGTAAACCTTGCACTTGGTTGTTTCCACGGCCAAGTCGATCGCATTTTCCAACCTGAATCCGGTGCACCTTCTTCATGGCTCTGGATACCCTTGAACGCAGTGTCCCGCCGATCTTTCGGCAGGGCCTGTCTGCGACCACCAAACTGGTGCTTTTGTCGCTACTCTCTATTTTGTTGATGGCTTCGGACCATCGCTTCAAAATTTCACAGCCGCTGCGTTCGGGCATTGCCACGGTGCTGGCACCCTTGCAGTGGTTGTCGTTGCAGCCGGGGCGAGCAGTCAACGGTTTGGGGCAGTATTTTGGCAATCTCGAAGAAGCGCAAGATGCGGCACAAAACTTTCAAACCCGAACCATCGCACAAGCCCAACGTCTGCAACAAGTCGAGCAGTTGACGCAAGAAAACGCCCAGTTGCGGCAGTTGCTTGAGCTGCGAGCTCAAATGGCCGGACCCTCCCAAGCTGTGGAGGTGCTCTACGACACGGCCGACCCCTATGCCGACCGTATTGTGGTGGACCGAGGTCAGATTGGGGGTATCGTGCAAGGGGCTGCGGTCATTGATGCCGGAGGTGTGGTGGGGCAGGTGACCCGTGTGTACCCCTTGGTCAGTGAAGTGACCTTGTTGACGGACCGTGGCCAAAGCATTCCCGTGATGAATGCGCGCACAGGTACTCGGCATGTGGCGATGGGTGACCCGTCCATGCCAGGTGGTGCGCTGGAGCTGAAGTTTGTCCCGGCCAGCACCGATGTCAAGCAAGGTGACTTGCTCACGACCAGTGGCATTGACGGTGTTTACCCCCCCGGCTTGCATGTGGGCACGGTGAACCAGATTGATCGGCGTGTGGATTCTTCATTTGCACGGGTGCATGCAATCCCTTCGGCAAAAGCCCTCGGGCGGCATTTGCTGGTGCTGATGCCTGTGAAAGACTGGCCCACCGCGCCTGTCGCGCACCCCGAGTCCAAACGCGGTGGCAAAGGACGTTCATCGGCAGCACCTTCTGCTGTGCCCGCCACTTCAGGAGTCAAGCCATGATCATGCCCGCAGGGCGACCGCTGCTGCTTCCTGCCAATCCACGTTTCATCGCCTTGACGCTGGTGATGGGCTTGCTGATGAACATGTTGCTGGGCTTGACCGGGTGGCGCTGGTTGCCCGATGTTCTGGCCATTGTGGTGGTGTTCTGGAATGTTTACCAACCCCGCCGTGTGGGCTTGGTGCTGGCCTTTGTGTTGGGACTGGCGCTGGATGTGCACGAGTCTGCCTTGCTGGGGCAAAACGCCTTGTCGTATGTGGTGCTGAGCAGCATGGCGATCGCCGTTCAGCGGCGCTTGCTGTGGTTCCCCTTGCGTGAACAAGCACTGCAAATTGCGCCGCTGTTTGTGATCGCATCTTTGCTGGAGTGGACGACCCGCCTGATCGTGCAAGATGCCTGGCCACATTGGAGTCAGCTCTTTGTGCCCTTGATGCAAGCGGCGCTGTGGCCTCTGATTGGCGCTTTGCTGCTTGCACCCCAGCGGCGAGCGGTTGATCCCGACAACATTCGGCCTCTTTGACATGTCACTGTGGTTGCCTTCACTTTCCGAGTTGCGAAATCACCAAGCTGAACTCAACCGGTTTCGCGGCCGAGTGCTCGTGGTGCAGATGGTGGTCCTGGTGTGCTTTTTGCTCGTGGCCGCCCGCTTGTCTTATCTGCAAATCGTGCGCCATGAAGACCTGCTGGAGCAGGCCGAAAACAATCGCACAGCCGTGATCCCCACCGTCCCGCCACGTGGCACCATTCTGGACCGCAATGGTGTTGAGTTGGCCAGCAATTACTCGGCCTACACGCTGGAGATCACGCCTTCCAAAGTGACCGATCTGGAAGCCACGATCGATGCGTTGGGCGAGTTGGTGGAAATTCAGGGCAAGGACCGTCGTCGTTTCAAACGTTTGCGAGAGGAGTCACGCAGTTTTGATTCTTTGCCCATCCGCACCCGATTGAGCGATGAAGAGGTGGCGCGCTTCAGCGCGCAGCGCTATCGGTTTCCAGGCGTTGAAATCAAGGCGCGTTTGTTCAGGCAATACCCCTATGGCGAGTTGGCTAGCCATGTGGTGGGCTACATCGGCCGGATCAATGCACGAGAGAAAGAGCGCATTGAAGACAACGACGATACAGGCAATTACCGCGGCACGGAGTACATCGGCAAGCTGGGCGTTGAGCAGCGCTATGAGCGTGAGTTGCATGGCATCACCGGTGTGAACCGGGTTGAAACCTCGGCCGGTGGTCGAGCCACACGAAGCCTGTCCAACCATCTGGCCACGCCAGGTCAAAACGTGGTTTTGTCAATCGACATCCATCTTCAGAAAATGATCGAGGACCTGTTTGGCAACCGCCGTGGTGCACTCGTGGCGATGGACCCTGAAACCGGTGAGGTGTTGGCTTTTGTCAGCAAGCCCACTTTCGACCCCAATTTGTTTGTGGAGGGCATTGATGTCGAGAGTTGGCAGTCTCTTAACGAATCCCCTGACAAGCCCTTGCTCAACAGGGCCTTGCGTGGTACCTACCCGCCGGGCTCGACCTACAAGCCTTTCATGGCTTTAGGGGCACTGAGCACAGGTAAGCGCAGTGCCAGCACCATCATCAATGATGCAGGCTCGTGGTCGTATGGTGGGCACACGTTCCGAAGCCATGGCGATTCCGGACTGGGTCCGGTGGACATGGTTCGTTCGATCACGCTGTCCAGCAACGTCTATTACTACTCGCTAGCCAATGAGATGGGGGTCGATGCGATCCATGATTTCATGAAGCCCTTGGGCTTTGGTCAGATCACGGGCATTGATTTGCCTGGCGAAGTGCGTGGTGTGTTGCCCAGCACAGAGTGGAAGCGCAACTATTACAAAAAGCCCGAGCAGAAAAAATGGTTTGGCGGTGAAACCATTTCTTTGGGCATTGGTCAGGGTTACAACGCTTTCACCATGGTTCAGTTGGCATCGGCCACGGCCACGATCGCCAGCGGTGGGCGCAAATTCGCACCCCGTGTGGTGCGGGCCACACAAGACGCACTGACCCATGCCCAAGTGGCGACTGCTCAGACGCAGCCCATTGATTTGGGATTTTCATCTGAGCACATCGCTGTGGTGCGCAATGGCCTTGTGGGGGTGGTCACCTCGGGCACGTCGGCGCAGGTGTTTGCCGGAGCGGGTTACCAAAGCGCGGGAAAAACCGGTACAGCGCAAGCGGTCACCATCGGGCAAAAAGACAAATACAATGCCGCCAAACTGACCGAATACCAGCGTGACCATGCCTTGTATATGGCTTATGCGCCCGCTGATGCGCCCAAGATCGCGCTGGCCGTGGTCGTTGAAAACGCCGGCTTTGGCGCCGCCGCTGCGGCACCCATTGCACGGCGTGTTTTTGACTACTGGTTGTTAGGGCAATACCCGAGCGAAGAAGACATTGCCGCAACCCAAAAAGGCCAATCGGGCCGACCGGTGGGCACACCTCGGTCTAAAAAAGATGTGCCTCTGGAAAGTCGGCGGTTGAACTGATCGGTATGCTTGACTTTCCGAGGCTGCACCATGGGTTCGGCAGCCTGGCGGGTGATGCGTGCGCGTCACACAAGGCCCTTGCAAAGTGTTCAGTGAGGCCAGTTTTGCGCCAACGTTTTGAGACCCCTGATCAGCATCTCCACCGAAATCGAGACCAAAATCAGCCCCATCAAGCGCTCGAAAGCAGAGACCACGCGCAAACCCACTACGCGTTGCAAGCGCTCCGCCAGCAGCAAGACGATAGCGCAGACGGCCATGGTCACGCTCAGTGCGGCCACCCATTCCAGTCGACGCTCTGGCGCCTGACTGACCAGCAACAATACGGTGGCCATGGCCGAGGGCCCAGCCAAAGCTGGAATGGCCAAAGGCACGATCAGGGGTTCGGTCACAGGTACTGGGGAGTCTTGTGGAGGGGGCGGAAAGATCATCCGCAAAGCAATCAAAAACAGCACCACCGCCCCGCCAATTTGCAAAGACACGTCCGACAGGCTCATGGCCTTCAGGAACGATTGGCCCACGAACATGAAAGCCAGCAGCAGACCGAAAGCAATCAGCACTTCACGCACGATGACGCGGGCTCGGCGCTCGGGGGGCACGGCCCGCAAGGTGTTGACAAAAATGGGGATGTTGCCCAGCGGATCGGTGATCAGCAGCAGCAAGATGGTGGCCGAAGCAAAGGTGTGCTCCATGCCCATCAGCTCGCGTAAATCGTGCTCAGGTCGGCAAAGCCTTTGACTTCAATTGGGTTGCCAAAAGGGTCCATGAAAAACATGGCCCATTGTTCGCCGGGCTGACCGGCAAAGCGCAAGTGCGGTTCGATCACGAAGTCGAAGTTGGCCGCTTGCAAGCGATCTGCCAGGGCTTGCCAATCGTCCCTTTGCAAAATCAGGCCGAAGTGCGGCATGGGCACCGTGTGCTCACCAACATGACCCGTGAGGCTCGTTTTGAATGGCTCGCCCAGGTGAAGGGAAATCTGGTGCGTGAAAAAGTCAAAGTCCACCCAAGTTTCGGTGGAGCGACCCTCTTGGCAGCCGAGGAGGCTGCCATAAAAATGGCGGGCCTCGTCGAGGTTGGTGACGTGAAAAGCAAAATGAAAAAGGCTGTGCATGCCCGAAAGCATATCAGCCAGTCAGGTGCAGAGGCAGCCGGAAGAACCCGAATGCACCCGTCAGCACGAACGGGGCTGCAGCAAGCGCTCAGGTCTGCGAGGGGTCTGGCGCCATCGCATCAAATTTCTTGAAGTACTGCTTGGCCATGGCCACCAGTTGTGCATCAGAGGGGTGATCGCTGGCGATGCTGTCGACAACAGCCGTTGCAATGCTTTTTTGGTGACTGGTACACCAATCTCGGAATTCCTTGCGTGCCAAGCCTGGGCCCGTCAACAGTACTTCGCGTGCGCCCGCCAGCGCTTTGGCCACCTCGGCAAAAAAGGCCGCAGTGTCACCGGCTTTGCCTTGGTGTTTGTGGTGGCTGCGCGATGGGATGCGTTGGGCCTCAACGTGCTCACGGTCAAACATGACCACATGGGCTTCTTGGTGGTCCATCCAGACCACAGCGTGAAAAGTGCTCATCAAAATCCTTGGTTAAAAATCAACGACGCTGCTCGGCCACAGTCTGGCAATCAATGCAGCGTTTGGCGGTTGGGTAAGCGTTCAGGCGTGCAGGCGGGATGCTCACGCCGCAGTCGGTGCACTGGCCATAGGTGCACGCATCGACGCGTTCCAGTGCAGCTTCAATGTCTCCCAACTTGGCCGTTTCGTGTTCGTTCATGGCGAACTCGTCGTTGCGCTCGGAAATGGCTTGGGCCTGGTCATCCAAACTGCGCACATCGTGCTCAGCAGCCATGTCCACGCGCGAGACCAAACCGCCACGCTCTTGGGCGATGCGCTGCAGCAGTTGCGTGCGCTCATGCAAGAGGCGCTCGCGGTGGACGGAGAGGGAGGGGGTGTGGGATGAAGTCATGGCTTCATCCTAGGCTCCTGGGGGGATGTTGTATTGATGTGGGTCAACTCCTGCTGCCGCAGGCCAGAAGCCATGGGCAGGGGGTTGTTGCGCCTCAAGCGCTCAAGCGCACAGACTCAACTTTTGGCTTTCATGCGTGACATCATCAAATCCATATTGGCTTTGCGGTCGGTGTTGACTTTTTGCATGTGGGGGCGTTCGCCCATCATCTTGAGGTAGTCACGCACAGGCAGTTCGGCCAAGAAGTCTTTTCCGTAAATCAGCTTGGTGGCGCCAGACACCAAGGGCAGGTGCGTCACAGCGGCGCAGTCGGCCAGTGTCAGGCTGGCGCCCGCCACAAAAGGTGAGAACTTGGCCAGCTTGGCAAAGGCGGCGACATTCTTTTCGAGCTGTGCGCCCACTTTTTCTTTCACCGAGTCGCTCACCTTGCCGCCAAAAAAGGCTTCGGGGTAGAGGTTGCGCGCGACCAGCTCCAAGTGCAGGTCCAGGAACAGCGCCAATTCGCGGACTTTGGCAGCGGCAAAAGGATCGGCAGGGATCAAGGGGTTTTGTGGGTACTTTTGCTCGATGTATTCCAGCATCACGGCCGACTCGCACATCGCGCCATCGGGGGTCTTGAGGTAGGGCACTTTGCCCAAGGGGCTGGCGGCAGCGTCGGTGGCACCGCCCCAAACCAATTCTTCTTCAAAGGGCACCCCCTTTTCGAGCAGGGCGAATTTGACTTTGTTGTGGTAATTGCTGGCCGCAAAGCCGCAGAGTTTGAGCATGGGACACCTTTCGTGTACGGACAAAAAACGAAGGTTAGTGGCATTTCCTGTGAATTTCGGTCACCCACATGACCCGAACGCTTTGGATAGATAGGCCTCAGGCTCGGGTCAGGCTTAAAAAAGCCGATTGCACATCGTTTTGACCTGTGTCGGTCAGCAAGTCTGCAACCAGGCCCTGGTGGCGCACGGCACCTTTGTGCAAAACCACCACGCGCTCGGCGTGCTCCACTTCTTCGACCAGGTGCGTGGCCCACAGCGTGGCGACGCCGTGTTCTTTTTGCAGGGCCTGCACGGCTTGCAGCAGTTGCACACGCGAGGCTGGGTCCAGGCCCACGGTGGCCTCGTCCATCAGCAGCACGGCGGGACGGTGCAACAAGGCCCTCACCAGCTCGATCTTGCGCCGGTTGCCGCCTGACAAAGCGCGGCAAGGCTGTTTCAGGTGCTCCAGCAGGCCCTGGCCCTCCAGCCCTTCGTGGATGCGTTGGTGGGCCAGCGCACGGGGCATGCCGTGCAGGTCTGTGTGAAAGAGCAAATTGGCCTGCACATTCAAATCCAGATCGAGCGCGGGCTGCTGAAACACCACGCCCAAATGGGCCAGTGCCCGGGGGGCTGCGCTGCGCAGATCGTGGCCCATGATGTGGATGTTGCCGCTGTCGGGCGCAAACAGTCCGGTGAGCAATTGCATCAGGGTGGATTTGCCTGCCCCGTTGGGGCCCAGCAATGCCACCCGTTCGCCGGGGGCCAGGGTCAGGTCGAGATCGCGCAGGGCCGTATGGCCTTGGTAGGCTTTGCTAAGGGACTGGGCTTGCAGAGGGATGGCATGGGACATGGGTCGTTTTGTGTGAATGGGTCATTCGGCCAGCAGTTTCATGCGCTGCAAGAGTTGGCGTTCGCGTTGCGAGCTTTGAATCAGCATTTTGCGATAGGTCGTGCTGTCGAGGTAGCTGACCTCCTGGTCATAACGCTGCAACTCGGCCAGGTGTCTGGGGCTGAAAGTCGCTGCTTTGAAGGCGTCGTGCAGTAGGCTCAGCACGGCGGGTGGTGTGCCCGAGGGCGTCACCAGCCCCCAGGGGGAGTGGTAGACCGCCTGGGGAAACCCCAGCTCTTTCATGGTGGGCACCTGTGACCACCGGGTGCTGCGTTGCTCGCTGAACACGGCCAGCAGACGCAGCTTGCCTTGCTCCACCCAGGGCGCAAAGCCGGTGGAGTTCATGCCGGCCATGATGTTGCCGCTGGCCAGGGCCAGCATTTGGTCGGTGGTTCCCTTGAATGGCACGTGGGTGTATTGGATGTTTTGTGCGCCCAGCAGTTCTTCCATCGCCAGGTGCGGGGTTGAACCCATGCCGGTCGAACCGAGCATGAGTTCGCCCGGGTGCTTGCGCGCCCAGTCGAGCAGATCTTGCACTTTTTGCCAGGGGCTGCTGTGTGGCACCAGCAGGCCAAAAGTGGTGCCCGAAACTTGCAAGATGGGACTCAGGTCGGTCAGCGGGTCCCATGGCACCTTGTTCATCAGGGCATGACGCAACACCGGCAGCGGCAACTGGCCGATGGTGTAGCCGTCAGGTGCAGCGGCCTTGAGCAGGGGGGCAACCAGCGTGCCCGCCGCACCGGGGCGGTTGATCACCACCACCGGTTGCCCCAGTCGTTGAGCGGCTTCTTCAGCCAGCACCCGAATGCTCAGATCGGTGCCCCCGCCCGCAGGCCAGGGCACGATGAGTTGAATGGGCTTTTGAGGCCAGACGGTGTTCGCCTGTGACCACAGCGGCATGGCTGTCACGCCCCATGCTGCCGCTTGCATCAGCCAGTGGCGTCGTGAGGGCGAGGCCGGGTTTTTTCGGAAAGACATCATTCCTTCACGATAGCAAAATGCAAGCCAATGCTTGTCGCCAAGGTGGAACCTTCGGATGAAACTTTGTGATTTGATGGGCACAGCTTTTGCAAAAGACACAGAACAGTCGTGAAGGACTGTGTCAAAACGGAACACACACACCTTAGAACAAGGAGACTTCAATCATGTCAATCATGTCAAACATCCCAACATTCCAACAATCCGTGCGTTTTTTGCTCAGGCTGACTTCTGCTTTGGTCTTGGGCAGTTTGGGGTGGGCACAGGCCCAAAGCGTTTATGTGTCTTCTGAAAAAGACAACAAGGTGATGGTGTTCGATGCCGCAGGCAAGCTCCAGTCCAAAATTGATGTGTGCAAACGCCCGCGCCACATGATGTTGAGCGCAGACCAGTCGAAGATTTATGTCTGCTGCGGCGACAGCAACCAGTTGGGGGTGGTGGATCGTGCCAGTGGAAAGATGGTGGACACCGTGCCTCTGGCCGATAGCCCGGAAATTTTTGACCTCAGCCCCGATGGCAAAACGGTGTATGTCTCGATTGAAGACGACAGCGTTTTGGCTGCCTACGACCTGGCCAGCAAAAAACCCTTGTTCCAAGTCAAAACCGGGGGTGAGCCTGAGGGCGTTCTGGTCACCCGCGATGGCAAATTCGCCTACGTCACCTCTGAAGAGGCCAACGTGGTGCACCTGATCGACTTGACCAGCAAGAAAATCGTCAAGGACATCAAGGTGGGCAATCGTCCGCGCCGCTTTGCCGCATCGCCCGATGGGTCCGAAATTTGGGTGAGCAATGAACTCAGCGCCAGTGTGTCGGTGATCGATGCCAAAACACAAACCGTCAAGGGCACCGTGAAATTTGAAATTCAGGGCATGCGCGCCAATGACATCACGCCTGTGGGCGTTGTCATGACCCGAGACGGCAAGACCGCCTGGGTCAGTCTGGGTCGCGCCAACCATGTGGCCGAGGTCGATGTGGCCTCGCGCAAAGTGCGTCGCACCGTGTTGGCAGGCAAGCGCGCATGGGGCCTGGCTTTGAGCAAGGATGAAAACACGTTGTATGTGGCCAATGGCGTCTCGGACGACATGACCCTGGTGGACACCCAATCTGCCAAAGCCATTCGCACGGTGGCGGCAGGCCGCGTGCCACACACGCCGCTGGTCACGCCATGACACGCATGCGCCCGGTGGTGTGGGGTTGTGCCGCGTGGTTGGCTGCAACCGCAGGGGGGTTGACGGCCTGGGTCCCGCAGGTCCAGGCGGCCACCTACACGGTGGCGCTGGTTTCGGTGCAAGACGATGCCCGCTACCAAAACCGCCGACTCGAGCGACGCTATCCTGGGCATCCGGTGGGCCGTTTGCTCGAAGCGGCGCAGTTGGGCGCATCTGACGCCGAGGTGGGCTTGCGTAGCGCTGGCCACACCCTCAAGGTGGTGGATGCGAGTGTCAGCAGCGCCAGTGATTTGTCCAGGGTGTTGCAACGGCTCAAAGCCGACAAAGTGCTGTATTGGGTGCTCGATCTGCCCGAGGCCGACTGGCCACAGGCGCTGCAAGCTGCAGGCCAGAGCGCTGTGCTGTTCAATGCCAGTACGGCTGCAGATGCATTGCGTGGCAGTCAGTGTGCTGCCATGTTGTTTCACACTTACCCCAGCCAGAGCATGTTGAGCGATGCTTTGGCGCAGTACTTGGCAGCACGTTCCTGGCGCAACGCGCTGGTCTTGCAAGGCCCACAGCCCGAGGACGCGCGCATGGGCGAGGCCTGGCAACGTGCCGCCAAACGCTACGGCATCAAGGCGGTGGACACCAAGGTCTTCAAATTGTCTGGTGATCCGCGTGAACGCGATCTGGCCAACCCCCGCTTGTTGACCAACGACCGCAACCACGATGTGGTGGCCGTGATGGATGCCGATGGTGAATTTGCCCGCACTTTGCCCTATGCCACCCAGCAACCCCGCCCGGTGGTGGGGGCCAACGGCCTGGTGGCGGTGGCCTGGCATCCACAATGGGAGCGCAATGGCGGCCCGCAAGTCAATCGACGGTTTGCTCGGCTGGCGCAGCGCCCCATGGTCGGACAAGACTGGGCTGCGTGGGTGGCTGTCAAATCGGTGGCCAGTTTGCTCGGCGAGCACAGCAAAGCGTCTTTGCCTGAGCAGGCCCGCCTGTTGCGTGCAGGGCAGGTGGTGGTCGATGGGGCCAAAGGGCCGCGCTTGACCTACCGCGCTTGGGATGGCCAGTTGCGTCAACCGGTGTTTCTCAGCCACGTTGACGGCGTGGTGGGCACGGCCCCGCTGGACGGCGTGTTGCATCCTACCGAAGTAATGGACACCCTGGGTGTCGATGAAAAAGAAAGCCTATGCAAAGCCAAACCCTGACCGACACTGCCGCACCCACGTCTTTCATGCTGCACCTGGCGCGTGCTTTGCGTGCGGTGGTGGGGCGTGAAATCCACAAGTTCTTGCGGCAACCCGCGCGCCTGGCCTCAGCGCTGGTGCGCCCATTGTTGTGGTTTGTGGTGTTTGCCACAGGTTTTCAGAATGTGTTTGGTGTCTCCATCATCCCGCCGTATGAGACTTACATCGAATACAAGGTCTACATGCTGCCGGGCTTGTTGGGCATGATTGCTTTGTTCAACGGCATGCAAAGTTCGCTTTCGCTGGTGTATGACCGCGAGATGGGCCTCATGCGCTTGCTGCTTACCGCGCCCCTGAACCGCGCCTGGTTGCTTGGCTTTAAGCTGCTGGCGGGCACCAGTTTGTCGGTCTTGCAGATGGTGGTTTTTCTGACGGTGGCCTGGTTGTTGGGGGTGGACGTGGCCCCGATTCATGCGCTGGCCGCTGTGCCCGCGATGGTGATGGCGGCCGTGCTCATGGCCTCGATGGGGCTGGTGCTGTCGGTGCATGTGCGCCAGCTCGAGAATTTTGCAGGTGCCATGAACTTCGTGATCTTCCCAATGTTTTTCATCAGCTCGGCGCTTTACCCTTTGTGGAAGTTTGAAGAAGCCGGTGCCGCGTGGCTGTACCACCTGGCCCAATGGAACCCGTTCACACAGGCCGTTGAAACCATGCGCTTTGCCTTGCACGGCCAGACCTATGCCATCGGCTGGCTGGTGGGTGCGGTGGGCACTTTGCTGTTTTTTGGATTGGCCGTTCGTGGGTATGACCCGCAACGCGGCTGGATGCGCCAGCGCGGCGCGGCCTGAAGGCGATTGGAGTTTTTGATGCACACCATGTTTTCTAGGCGACAGGCGATGGCCGGGTTGGGCGTTTTGCTGAGCGCTCAGACCTGGGCTCAAACGGATCCGACCGGGGGCGATCCGCTGGGCTCGATGCAGTGGCCCGTCATCTTGCGCAAACACATCGGCTCGGCTCCCTGGGGTTTTTCTGATGCGATCATGGTCAAGGGGCCCGAGTTTGCCGAAGATGCGATGAATGTGCCGATTTTTCTGGATGCTCGGGCGCTGGCCCGAACGGCCGGGCCGATTGATCTGATTCGCGTGGTGGCTGACCGCAACCCGATTCAGCACATTCTCGACTTTGAGCCGTTGGGCAGTTGGCCTGTGCTGGCCTTTCGGTTCCGCATGGAGCAGGGCTCACCCGTGCGTGCGATGGTGCGCACGCGCGATGGTCGTTGGCATGTAGGCCACACCTGGGTCAACGCCGCCGGGGGCGGTTGCACGGTGCCCGGACTCACACGCGCCGATGGTTCGTGGAGCCGCACACTGGGTCAGGTGCAAGCGCGGGTTTTTCGCAACGTGATCGACGGCGGCACCCGCCTGCGCTTGCGCGTGATGCACCCGATGGACACCGGATTGGTGGCGGGCATTCCGGCCTTTCACCTGGAACAGCTGGAACTGCGCGACGCACAAGACCAGCCTGTGTGGCGCATGATGCTGCACGAGCCCGTGTCTGAAAATCCCTTGCTGACGCTGGAGCTGGGCGACGCCATGCGCGGCCCCTGGCAACTGAGCGGACGCGACAACAATGGCAACCGGATTGATGCGCGGGTCAAGGCATGAGGGCTCAGCTGCTTCAATGGCTGGGCACTGTGTCGATGGGCGTGCTCGCATCGTTGTGTGTGAGCCCCGCTCAGGCCGTCGACTTGGCGCGCCTTGACTACCAATTGCAGCCGCGTGAGATCGCCGCAAACACGTGGGTCATCGAAGGGGCGGTTGAAGACTTCAGCCGCGCCAATGGCTGCAACATCATCAACACCGGGTTTGTGAGCACGCTCGCAGGCACGCTGGTGGTCAATACCGGGCCGTCACGCCTGTATGGTGAGCAACAGCGCAAAGCAATTGACCAAGTGGTGTCTGGTGCAACGCGCCGGGTGGTCAATCTCAATTTGCACCCGGATTATTTTTTGGGCAACCAGGCGTGGGCCCATGTGCCCACGCTGGCCCTGCCCGGTTCGCGTGCGGGCATGCAGGCCGAAGGCAAGGCGTATGAAGACAACCTGTACCGACTCTGTGGCGACTGGATGCGTGGCACTGAATTTCAGCCCGCCCGCAGTGATGTGCAGCCCGGTCCATTCGACTGGGGCGGCCATGCGCTCGAATGGGTTCGCCTGCAAGGCCACACCGCAGATGACCTCGTGCTGATAGACCGCACCACCGGGGTCTTGTTTGCAGGCGGGCTGGTGTTTGCGAACCGTGTACCCACGGTGCCCCATGCCGATTTGCCCCGCTGGATGAGCAGCTTGCAGGAAATTCGACGCTGGATTGTTCAAGGGACGATCAAGACCGTGGTGCCCAGCCATGGGCCCGTTCATGCGGGCGTGCTGGGCGTGGATCAGACACTCGACTGGTTGCAGTGGTTGCATGCCCGTTTGCAAAGCAGTGCGACGCAGGGCCTGGATTTGTCCGAAGTGCTGCGATTGCCCATACCGGATCGATTTTCGGCATGGGCGGCCTTGCGAGCTGAATATGCGCGCAACGTCACCACTTTGTATCCCAAATACGAAACTGATCAGTTCACGATTCAGACTGCGCCGGCTGTCACAAGCCGTTGATACAAAATTGAACACTGTTTGTTCCCATCAGCGCTGTTGGTGATTTGAAGGGGTCAACACCCGCTCGATTTATAGGGGTAATTCCTGGTTTTGATGGCCGATTTTTAGGCGAACAGGTGGCACGCAATTTGCCTGAAAGACTCGGCACGATGTCAGCCGGGTGTGATGTTTGATCCGGCGAGTCGTACAAATTCATCAACGCTCTGACCGTTTCAGGAGACAACACTGTGAAACTCAAACTTTTAAGCCTGCTCGTCATGATGGCCGCCGCACAAGCGGGTGCACAAGTGACCAATGACATGATTGGCAAAGATGCCACCACCACCAACGACGTTCTGTCTTGGGGTCTGGGCACGCAAGGCCAACGCTACTCGCCATTGACCGATGTCAATGCCAAGAGCATCAACAAATTGGTGCCAGTGTGGTCCATGTCGTTTGGCGGTGAAAAGCAGCGTGGCCAGCAATCGCAGCCGTTGATCCACAACGGCAAGATGTTTGTCACGGGCTCTTATTCACGCATCTTTGCGCTGGACGCCAAGACCGGCAAGAAACTCTGGAAATACGAGCACCGTCTGCCCGAAGGCATCATGCCTTGCTGCGACGTGATCAACCGTGGCGCAGCCTTGTTTGACAACTTGGTCATCTTCGGTACGCTGGACGCCCAGCTGGTCGCATTGGACCAGAACACCGGCAAAGTTGTGTGGCGTGAGAAGATCGACGACTACTCTGCTGGTTACAGCTACACAGCAGCACCTTTGATCGCAGAAGGTTTGCTGTTGACCGGTGTGTCCGGCGGCGAATTCGGTGTGGTGGGTCGCGTGGAAGCGCGTGATCCCAAGACCGGCAAAATGGTCTGGACACGCCCCGTGGTCGAAGGCCATATGGGCTACAAAGACGGCAAGGAAAACGGCATCTCCGGTACCACCAATGCCACTTGGCCTGGTGACACCTGGAAGACCGGTGGCGCAGCCACCTGGCTGGGCGGCACCTATGACGCCAAAACAGGCCTGGCCTATTTCGGCACCGGCAACCCCGGCCCCTGGAACAGCCACCTGCGCAAGGGTGACAACCTGTACTCGGCCTCGACCGTCGCGATCGATGTCAAGACCGGCCAGATCAAGTGGCACTACCAGAATACCCCCAACGACGGCTGGGACTATGACGGTGTGAACGAGTTCATCACCTTTGACATGGATGGCAAGCGCATGGGCGGCAAGGCCGACCGCAACGGTTACTTTTATGTGAACGACGCCACCACAGGCAAACTGGTCAACGCCTTCCCCTTCGTGACCAAGACCACTTGGGCCAATGGCATTGACCTGAAAACAGGCCGTCCCAACTTCGTGCCTGAAAACCGTCCTGGTGACCCCACCGGTGCTGGTGGTGATGGTCAAAAAGGCAAGTCCGTGTTTGCAGCGCCAGGTTTCCTGGGCGGCAAAAATCAGATGCCCATGGCCTACAGCCCCAAGACCAACCTGTTCTATGTGCCCTCCAACGAATGGGGCATGGAAATCTGGAACGAGCCCGTGACCTACAAAAAAGGCGCGGCTTATCTGGGCGCGGGTTTCACCATCAAGCCACTGTACGACGACTACATCGGCTCGTTGCGCGCTGTGAACCCCAAGACCGGCAAGATCGAGTGGGAAGTCAAGAACGAAGCCCCTCTGTGGGGTGGCGTGTTGGTGGCGGGCGACCTGGTGTTCTGGGGCACGCCTGAAGGCTACCTGAAGGCCGCTGATGCCAAGACCGGTAAAGTGGTCTGGCAGTTCCAGACCGGTTCGGGCATCGTGGCACCTCCCATCACCTGGAAAGAAGGCAACGACCAATATGTGTCCGTGGTCTCTGGCTGGGGTGGTGCGGTTCCGCTGTGGGGTGGTGAAGTGGCCAAGAAAGTCAACTTCCTCGAACAAGGTGGCTCCGTCTGGACCTTCAAGCTGATGAAGTAAAGCAAGGACCGACCATGAAGTTGACTTCTCCAAACTTCAAGTCGGTCATCTCTGCCGCCCCGGTGCTTGCATCGGTGGCGGTGGCCCTCACCACGGCCTTAGGTTGTGGTGTGGTGCAAGCGGATGACCGCCCTTTTTTGCGCACCACCAGTGCGGTGGTGGAAGACGATGATGAGCGTGTGTTTGAAATCACGACCAGCCTTGTGTCGTCCAAAAAACAGCGCAGCACTTCCGTGCAGCTCGAATACAGTTTCTCTCCTGCTTTGAGTGTGGAGTTGGAACTCGGATATCAGCGTGACCGCATCGAAGGTATTTCAGAACGCGAGCAAGGGCTGGGTTTGCGCATGTCCTGGGTCGACCCGGCTCGAGAGGGCTGGGGCTTGGCCACCAAATTCAGCGTTGAGCGTGAACGCGAATCGGGTGACGAATGGGCTCAACCGCACTGGAGCGGTGTGATGGCTTTTTCAATGCCTTTGGCTGACAAAAGTGTCTGGGTGCATGCCAATGTGGGCGCACGTTACAGCTCTGAGGCATCAGGTTCTGCGCGGTGGACGGGCTTGTGGTCTTTGGGTGCTGAAAAATCGCTTAATCGTCAGACTTCGCTGTTTGCCGAAGCTGCCGGTGCCAGCGATGGCCGTGACCGCATCGCCCAAGTGGGCCTGCGTCAATGGCTCAAACGCGAAAAGGTGGCGGTCGATGTGGGTGTCGGACGCCAATTCGCCAACAATATTCAGGGCAATTTTCTGGCCGTCAGCTTGTCGCTGTATGACCTGAGCTATTGAGCCTTCGATCTGATTTGAACTGAGATGAACATGTTTGAGAAATTTGGGTCTCGCAACGGTGCCTGGGCTTTGCCCTTGGTCTTGGCCTGTGCGCCTGTGATGGCTGCCGATCCTGGGGCTGCGGCCGACACGCTTGCACAAAGCAGCGGTTGTTTGTCGTGCCATGCCAAAGCCGAGAAAATTGTCGGTCCCGCCTTTGTCAGCATTGCCGACAAATACAAAGGCGACAAAGACGCCGTGGCATCGCTGACACAGTCGATCCAGAACGGTTCGCGCGGCAAATGGGGCCGTGTGCCGATGCCTGCTCACCACAGTTTGAGTCAGGCTGATCTCAAAACCCTGGCTCAATGGGTTTTGTCCACCAAACCCTGAAACGACTTTCACCCGCATGCCAGCTTGCGCAGGCGTGTGGTGTGATCAGGGCAGTATTTCGGCACTCAGCAGGCCGCCGAGCAAGAAACCTGCTGACACACGTTCTTCCCTCTCAAACTTGACCAGGCCCACGTTCTGGCAATACCACTCTCGGCTGATCAGCGGCACATCCGAAAAGCCATTGACCGGGTCGGTGTACAGGTTGAGGTGCCCTGTGCCGATCACTTTCATGCACGGTGAAAATTTCCGTCCTTTTGAGGTCGTGACAGTTTCGTCGATCGACTCGATGCGCCAGTTCATCAGCGTGCTGTGGCTGTATTTGAGTTCTCGTGGATATTCATTTTTGCGTTGCAGCAAATAGGGCACGGTGGGCGTGCTCCACTCGGTGCCCACGTGGTAGGGGGCTTTGACTACCCAGCGCTGTGGGTGGTCAGCTTGTGGTTCGCGGTCCAGGTCGGTTTGGAGCGCGACGCGTCGAACCCCTTTATCGTCGATCTTAAAGATGTAAGCCACGCCTTGTGAATGGTGGCGTGACATGAGCTGTTCGCCATCAAAATTGACAGGGCCTTGTGTGCGCAGTGTCCATGTTTCGCTCTCATGTGCCACGTCACCGCTGTAAGTCACGGCATAACGAACTTCATCACCTGCGCGCAGTGGAAACCATTCGGGACCAGACGTGGGCTTGCACCCCCACAGCATGGCTACGGTCAGTGCTGTGATGGCCTGTCTTGGGGCAAGGTGACACCCATGAAATATTTGATGTGGCATCGGGTATGCCCGATTGGGGGTGGTGGTTGGACTCATTTTTCAGGCAACTGCGCACGCGGCAGGTCACTCAGTTTGATTTGGACTTTGTCATCGCTGCCCGGCCTGAGCCACGGCAGCCCCCCCTGGCCCCTGCGGGGTTCGGTGGTGCCGATCTGGGTGTTGCCATCGCGTGCTTTCTTGATGCCATCGCCCAAAATGCGGTGCAAGTCTTTCTCGTAAGGCAGGCGATGCACGCGCGGCAAATCGAGCGCCTGGTGGTCCTTGAGTTCATTCACCCAAATATAGATGGCGCCGGGGTGGTGACGGGCCGGGCTGGGTTCATCAAACACGGCAGACAGCAGCACAAAGCGCGGTGGCAGTGCATCGTCGGCAGGCCAGCCCGCGATGCCCCGCAGCACCTGGTTGTGCAGCAAGAAAAAACCGCTGACCACCAAGACCATGAGGGCCTTGATGAGCCAATGCCAGCGCGTGGCCAGACACAAGCACAAGAGTAAAAAAGCGAGCAAGGCATAGGCAATGCCCAGCCAGAGCAGTTCAGTGGTGGTGGTTGGGATCATGGTGTGGGGTGTTTCATCAAAGTTCAAATGCCCGAGCGCATCACGATGGGTTTGGGGGTGGTGTTCACGTCCAGCACTTGGCCGTTGTCATCAATCACAAAGCGCACCAGAGTGCGTTCTTCACCTTTGGCACCGATTTGTTGGGTGCCGGTGAAGACGATTTCAGCCTGGGGGTTGATTTTGATCACGGTCACGGTCGCATCCACAGGCAGCTGGTTGCGGCTTTCGTAATAGTGGGCGTTGACCACGTATTCGCCTGCCACCAGACCGCGCAGCGTGACAATCTCTTGCCGTGCTGCACTGGTCACGGTTTTGCCATTGACCACCACCGAGTTGTTTTTGTCGCCCCGGTCGTCGCGGTCCAGGTGCAGCATGCCCACATCGCGTTGGCGAAACCATAAAACTTTGCCGCCCGGCTCCAGCACCCAGGTGTCCAGGTCGTTGGGGTTGTCGTCGGGCCACGACACGGTGATCATGAACTCTGCCTTGGCGGGCACATCTCCGGCTTTTTTGGCCTGCGGGTTGAATGACAACAGGGCGATCACGAAGCAAAACACGAACGCGATCAACATGTTGAACAACATGTCATAAAACGGATCGGTTTCGGTGTCGCGCGTGCTGCGCCCGATGCTCATGTGGGGGCCTTGTCCGGGGTGTCGGTCATGGCTTGTGCTTCACCGAGGGTCAGGATCTCGGCGACCAGACCGTCGGCAAACCGGTCAATGCGCATGAGTTGCAAGCCCAGCAAAATGTTGGCCGCCAAGCCCGTGATGGTGGTCAGCAAGGCGATGCCCAGCCCACCCGTCAGGCTCTTGAGCATTTGGGCTGACTGTTGCGGGTCAAATCCGTCCATGCGGCCGAGTTCGAGCGCCAGCATCGAAAACCCGATCACCTTGCCCAGCAGCCCCAGTTTGAGCTGGATGCCGTTGAGCCACCAGGCCATCTCTTGTGGGCCATGCGCTTTGTCACTGAGCACTTGTTGCACGACAGATTTGTCGGTGCCGGGGTGCGCGCGTGCGCGCAGGTAGTTCTGTGCCCAGTTGTCTGGTGGGGGCTGTTGAGTGTGTTGTGCGGAGGACCGGTCGGGCAGGGCTTGCCATTGCTGGCCCAGTGCCCAGCTGCGGTGTCCGGCCCAGAGTGAACAACCGACAAAAAGTGCCACGATGACGAGGGTCAACCCCGTCGGGTCGGCCTGGACCAAGCGGTGCCACAGCCCATGCTGCCACATCACACTGGCGGCAAAAAACAGCAAACCCATGAAGGCCAGCCACAGCAGGAACAAGCCTTGTGGCGCGCGTTCCAGTGACAGGCTAGGGGCCGAGATGGCAGGCAATCGCCTGACCAGCAATGCGCCCCACATGCGCTGATGCCAGCGACTGACCGGGTGAGCGAGAGGGTTCATGTGAGGGAAAGTCTCCGCAATGAGGGGTTGGCACGGTGGCTGCTGCATGTGCGAACATGTCACGCAGTTTGCGTCACCTTTTTCGATTGAGCAACAAAAGTGCCACTTGTTTTTGACCTGTCCTTGCCTTCAGCCAGCCTTTTGTGTTTCGTGCTGGCCTGCGGGTGTTCCAGATTGGAGCACCGGGGGGTTGCGTTGTGACAATGTGTCAGCGCTGGGACGTCATCAGGTGGGCTCTGGCTTTGTTGCTGGGCGTTTGGGGGGGGCCAGCGCAGACCGCACCACACGCGTGCTCTTTGCAGCAGATCCCGCTGGAGGCGGTCTTGCCAGGCATCCGCGTGGTGCACGGTGAATGGTCCACCAAGGCAGGGCAGGGCCGAGCTGCCACCACCGTGGTGTTGGGGCAGGGACGGCAAGTGGCAGTGGTCGATCCTGGGCCTACGCGCCAGGTGGGGCGGGCCTTGCAAAGCGCCTTGCAATGCCAGCAAGAACGTGTGACGGGACTGATCAACACCCATGCCCATGCCGAACAGGTGTTGGCCAACAGTGCTTTCGCTGTGCCCGTGGCCGCGACCCACGGCACAGCCCGGGCCATGACAAAACGCTGCCCTGATTGCAAAGCGGCGATGGTGGCTGAACTGGGCGCGCGCGCTTTGCAAGGCACACGCATTGTGTTGCCGCAACAAGGTTTGCAAGACGGTCAAATTCTGGACCTCGGCGGCCGTTTCTGGCATGTGTTGGACATGCCGAATGCCCACACGGAGAGTGATCTGGTGCTGTGGTCGCCGCACGAGAAAATTGCCATTGTGGGGGGCTTGGTGGATGGTCGCTGGCCCGTGCTGGCTCAAGGCAGTGTGCTGGGTTGGTTGCAGGCGTTGTTGCAATTGCAGGCCTTGTCGCCAGATTGGCTGGTGGGCCAGCATGTGGTGCGCAGACCTGGGCAGGTGAACGCGGTTCTGGCGCGGCAACAACGTTATTTGTGTGGGCTGGTCGAACACGCTTGGCGCAGTCTGGAGCAAGGGCTGTCTGAAGCCGAAGGGGTGCAAGCGTTGGCGCTGCCAGCCGAGTGGCCAGCGACCACGGCACGGCAAGCGCCTGAATGGCAGCGACAGCATGTGTTCAACCAGTTGCGGGCCTGGCGTGAAATCGAGCCGCTGTGGATGGCCCGCAAGCCCTGGCCTGCGCAGTGTGGTTCAGCCCCAGACGTCGGGCGGTAACTGCTCTTTTTTGCGGTAAATGGTGTTGCGCGACACCCCGAGCAATTTGGCTGCGGCCGACACATTGCCCTGGCATTGACGCAAGGCGTCGGTCATGGCCTGCAAGGCCACATCTTGCAGTCGGGGGGCGACTGAGCCCAAGGTTGGCGGGCTCATGCAAGCCTCGTCGGCGGGCGTGTGTTTGGGCATCGTGAACACGGCACGGTCCGCGCTTGGGGGCTGGGATGGCTGGGGCACGGCCAGGGACGGTGGCAGTGGCATGCCCAGTGCGGCTTCTTCAAACGGCAAAGGCTCAATGGTGGTGCTTTGCATCGGCAGTTGGCGCACCTCTTCGAGAAAATCGTCAGGCAGGTGCTCCAGACCGATCTCGCCGCTTTGGCCAACCATCACCACGGCTGTGCGCAGCAAATTGTGCAGTTGGCGGAAGTTGCCGGGCCACCGGAATTGCACGAACAAATCCATCACGGCCCTGGAGATCTCAATCTTTTGCCCGGGTTCGCACAGGTTGAACAGGATCTTGTTGGCGACGATTTCAAAATCAGAGCGCTCGCGCAGTGCGGGCAGCCTGACGACCAAACCGTTGAGTCGGTAGTACAGGTCTTCGCGGAACTGGCCCTGAGCGATCAGGGTTTTGAGGTTTTTGTTGGTGGCGCAAATGAGCATCACATCCACGTCGTATTCCTTGCCCGAGCCCAACGGTGTCACGCGCCGCTCTTGCAACACGCGCAACAAGCGTGCTTGCAGTTGCGTGGGCATGTCGCCGATTTCATCAAGGAACAGTGTGCCGCCATGGGCCATCTGGATTTTGCCGGGGGCCCCCCGGCGCTTGGCACCGGTGAAAGCGCCTTCTTCGTAGCCAAAGAGTTCGGATTCGATCAGGGTTTCGGGAATGGAAGCGCAATTGATCGACACGAAAGGCCGACGTGAGCGGGCCGAATCGTTGTGGATGGCCTGCGCAAGAATGTCTTTGCCAGTACCGGTCTCGCCCAAAATCATGATCGGGATGTCACTGCCCTGAACCCGTTGCAGCTTGTGCAAAACCGCCGCGATCTGGGGGTCGCCCGTGTTGAGGTAATGCAAGCTCGACAGACTGGCACGGCCCGCAGCCGCTGCGGTGGTGGACCGGGTGGCTGGCGTGGGCGATGGGGGCTCGCCCGCTGCGTGGTCTGTGACCTGCCTTGTCTCAGACAGGCCACTGAACCAGGCCTTGGTGGGTTTGAGCCGGGCTTGACAATACACCGACACCCCATTGTGCATGCACAGGTTGATCGGCTGGCCTGCTGCATGGCGCAGTCGGTCATGAAATTGCGACACGGGCAGATTGAACAAGGATGAAAAAGTGTGGGCCTGCATCGCGTTGACCGACAGACCCAATTGGAACTGGGCACTGCGGTTGGCCGACAGAAAGCGCCCGTCGAGCGTGAAGACCACGATGCCCTCAACCAAGGTGTTGAGGAACTCCGGGCGCGAATGAAAGTGGATACGGATTGCATCGGGAAACACATTGGCGAACATGTGGTTCTCGATCATCTGCGCCGACATGCGCACCAGTGCCATGGTGTGCTGGTGGTAGCTGCGCTCGTCACCCGTCACATCGAGTGCGCCCATGACTTTGCCGTAAGGGTCAAAAATCGGTGTGCAAGAGCAGGTCAGGAATTGGTTGGCCTGCAAAAAATGGTCGCTGCCATGCACCACCATGGGCTGACCTTCGGTCAAAGCGGTGCCAATTGCGTTGGTGCCGCGACTTTGCTCTGACCACTCGACGCCAGGCATCAGGGCCACGCGTGTGGCCTTTTCAAGAAAGTCGGCATCGCCCAAAGAGTGAAGGATGAGTCCATTGTTCGATGTGAGCAGCACCATGCTGTGGGTGTTGGCTATTTGCTCATAAAGTGTCTCCATCACGGGACTGGCGTGCTGGTAGAGCAGACGGTTTTCATCGCGCGCGAATTCAATCTCTCGCTGTTGCAATGGCGAAAAATCGGGTTTGCCAAACGCGTTCAAGCCAAACGAATGACTGCGCCCGTGCGATTGCCGGATCAGGTTGCGGCGGCTGTCACTGTCTAAGGCATACATCCCTGTGTTGGGGGCGCTGCGTGTGGGCATGCTGAGCATGTTGTCTCCTGACGGATCGGTCACGGCCCAGATGGAATCGTGCAATCCATTCAATTCTTGTGGTGTCACCGACTCTGGGGAGCCAGCATAAACCACATGGTCAGGCCCGAAGCTTTCAGTTTCTTGACGCAAGTCACCTCCCCAATGCAAAAAATGTGTCGTTTTTCAACACATGCAAAAGTTCGGCCAGATGTAAACCGCCTCGTTGAACGCTTCGCCGAGAAAAGAAATGGGAAATGTGTCACTTTTTGGAGCATGTGGTGAGTGGTTTTGCACGGTGTGTATGCCATTTGAGGCGGCTGAGCCGCTTTGCAACAGTCGCCAACATGGCACGCAATTTGCCAGTCCTGGTACACGATCCAATCCCATATGAGTTCATTTCATGCACACCATTTCATCCTTTCGCCTGTTCTTGAATAAATCTCTCATCGCCAGTGCTTTGGCCTTGTCCAGTACGGCCATTTGGGCGCACGGCGATGTCACCCCTCAGGCGGTGGACACCCACACCCTGCCTCAGTTAGGTGCCAAATGGCTGCCCAGCAACCCTTACAACAGCGGGCCAGCCGCCAAAGAGGCGCTGCGCATCGGCACGTCGGCTTACAACCAGAACTGCGCACGTTGCCACGGTCTGGAGGCCATTTCCGGTGGCATTGCCCCTGATCTGCGCAAGATGGACGCCGACTGCACAGGCTTGGGCGACGAGCAAAAAAGGAACGCCTGCTTTGCCGAAATGGACGAGTACTACGTGGCCACCGTGCGCCGTGGCCGCACGCGTGATGGTCGCGTATACATGCCACCCTTTGAGAGCACCTTGAGCCAGGAAGCCATTTGGGCCATTCGCACCTATCTGGAAACCCGTCGCGAAAAATAAAATCGGTTCACTGCACTTGGCACACCCCGCAAAAAAACAGCAGGAGACTTCATGACCACACATCGGGTAGAGCCCACTTCTTTGATTGCGCCCACACGCCGCCAATGGCTCAAGGTCACCACGATGGCTTGTGCAGGCAGCGCGTTGGGGCTGACGACCCACACCGTGCAGGCGCAAGAATTGTTTGATTTGGAGAAAGTCCGCGCCAGCGGCTTGCTCAAGGTCGCGCTGTACAAAGACAATGCGCCGTACTCGGATGGCAAGGGCCAGGACATGGACGGTGTGGACGTGGCCCTCGCGCAAGCCTTGGCTGCTGAAATGGGCCTCAAACTCAGTTTATTGCCCTTTGACGCGGGCGAGAAGATGGACGACGACCTGCGCAACATGGTCTGGAAAGGGCATTACCTGGGTTATGGCCCGGCCGATGTCATGTTGCATGTGCCGGTGGACAAGTTCCTGATGGTGGAAAACCGCCAGGCCCTGATCTTTGCGCCTTATTCGCGTGAAGTGCTGGTCATCTTCCATGCGCTGGACCGTTTGCCTGCCATTCAGTCGGGGTTGGATTTGCAGGACCAGCCGCTGGCGGCTGAGCGCGGCAGTGGCGCGGCCAGCACCCTGATTGGATTTGGTGGCGGCCGATTGCGCTCACAAGTCAAGATGTTCAACTCAGGCATCGAAGCGGCAAAGGCCGTGATCAAGGGGGATGCGGTCGCCGCTTATGTCAGCCGCGCACAGGCCGAAACCGCCTTGCGCGCATCGGGTCGCCCCGCCGCCGGATTTGGCTTGACCCAACTGACCTTGCCGGGTCTTGCTGACAACGGTTGGCCTGTGGGCATGGCTGTGAAATCGAGCAACAAACAACTCGCGCATGCGCTGGAAGTTGCGTTGCAAAAAGTGCGTGCCGATGGCCGCTTGTTGGCGATGTACAGAGATCGGGGTTTGACCTTGGTGGCTCCTTGAAACAGGTTTTGAAAGCAAAGCTCATGAGCGTTTCAATCATCCTTTTTCGTCGTCCAGTGATCATCGCGATCAGCATTTTGTGTGCTGCGAACACTACCGCACAAGCACAAGACGCAACGGTTTTGCCTGAAGTACAGGTTCAAAGTGGGCGCTTGGCGCAAAAACAGTTTGATGCACCTGCCTCCTTGCGCGTCATCGATGGTGATGCCATCCGCAACGCCGGCGCACAAGTCAATTTGTCAGAGGCGCTTGCGCAGACGCCCGGCGTCGTGGCGCTCAACCGCAACAACTACGCGCAGGACGTGCAGATTTCGATTCGCGGCTTTGGCTCGCGCGCGGCCTTTGGTCTGCGTGGCATCCGCCTGATCACCGACGGCATTCCCGCGACCATGCCTGACGGGCAAGGCCAAGCCTCCACGGTGAGCTTGACCTCGGTCGAGTGCATCGAAGTGCTGACCGGGCCATTGGCGCAGCTGTATGGCAATTCGGCTGGTGGTGTGATCCAGACCTTCACTCGCGAAGCGGGGGTTCAGCCGCAGCTGGATGTAACTACCGCATTTGGCAGTTACGGAATGCGCCGTCATGACGTCCAATTCAGCGGCCGCACCGGCAATGTTGGCATCGTGGCCGACTACAGCACCTTTGACATCGACGGCTATCGCAAGAACAGCGCAGCACAACGTAAACAATTCAATGGGGTCCTGACCACGCAGTTACAAGATGACACCCAACTTAAGTTGGTGGCGAACTTGTTTGACATGCCTGAGGCGCAAGACCCGCTGGGTTTGACGGCGGCACAGCTGCAATCTGATCCGCGGCAAGCCGGTACAAATGCGATTGCCCAGCGGACCCGCAAGGCGGTCAAACAAGACCAATTGGGTGTTGTGCTAGACCATCGATTTAATTCGGATCTGCACATGCAATGGCGGGCCTACACAGGTTCGCGTGAAAACCTTCAATACCAGGCCAGCGGTACTTGGGTGGGGCTCCAGCGTGACTTTCAAGGTGCGGGTGCACAACTCAAAGGAAAAGTACGTGACTTTCCAAATGGTGCGCTGGACTGGGTGGTGGGCGCTGATCTGGACCGATCGTCTGAACGTCGCCAAGGCGGTGCTGCCGTGGACGGTGAGAAATCCGGCAACTTGACGCGTAACGAACTCAATCAAGCCGCCAACACCGATGTTTATGGACAAGCCAACTGGCGCTGGACTGACGCACAAGGGCGCAATCCATATACCTTCACCGCAGGTCTGCGCCGTAGCCAAGTCAAACTGGAAAACGCAGATGACTTGCCCTTGGTGGATGGCAACGGAACGGGCACTGTGCGTTATTCGGCCACCAACCCCGTGCTGGGCATCACTTGGCATGCACTCGATACACTGAACGTGTATGCGAATTGGGGCAAAGGCTTTGAAACGCCCACTTTGGCAGAAGCGTCCTACACACTAGACAACAACACCATCAAAGGACTCTTCAACACGGGTTTGCTGGCTTCGCGCAGTCAGCACACAGAAGCCGGTGTGAAATGGACGCCATCACCTGCCACGCGCATCGACGCGGCTTTGTTCCGAATCACCACAGAAAACGAGATCGTGACATTGCGCAGTTCCGCAGGTAAAACGGTTTTTAAAAATGCCGCCAAGACCTTGCGTGAAGGCGCTGAACTGTCGTGGCAAAACGAGTGGACATCACAGTGGCGCAGTCAACTGTCTCTGGCCATGTTGAGGGCGCAATACGACGAAAATTTCATGTCAGGTTCGACGCCGATTGCAGGGGGCAATCGCATGCCGGGCATTCCAGAGCAACAACTGTACGCCTCGCTGCAATGGGCAGATCAAGGCTTCGCCTCCAAAGGCAATCCGCGCCCCATGGGTTGGTCGGCTTCGACAGATTGGGTGGCACGCTCGGCTTTTTGGGCCAATGATCTCAACGATGCTGATGCCCATGTGTCCGGAGGTGGTCAGTTGAATCTGCGTGTCCGTCATCGCAGCATGTGGGGCTCTCTCCGAGCTGAGGTGTGGGCTGGCGTTGACAATCTGACAGACAACACGGCAGTCGGTTCGGTCATCGTGAATCAGGCGGCCAAACAATTCTTCGAGCCCGGGCTGCCACGCAACTGGATGACCGGCGTCAAAGTGTCCGTGCCTTTGTGAGTATGCAAATCCAGCGCTGAGGTGATCAGCGCTGGACGCTCGTATGCTATGAAATCGATACAGAATTACAGGGCAACTTTAGTCCTGATGTCATACGCGTAGACGGATCGATTCGGTCCCTTGAAGAAAGCAATGAGCCAAGATTTTTTGCAGGTCGGCACCTTCAGGTCCGACATGACGAGCTCGACGTAGGCAGCTTTTCGAGGCTAAAGCCACCACCCTACAGGAAGAAGGTGCAAATTTGAATATTCAGCGTGTCGGATCAATTGATTCAACTTCAACAAGGCCCCATTTAAGGGGCCTTTTTCGTTGAACTTGTACTTTTGTGTGGCGCACGTTCTAGGGGGCGTTGCCTATGCAATCATTTGCCGTACCACTTTGGCGCAGTGTCACGGCCGAATGAAACACATGGGGCATATTCAGGGTCAGTATTGATTCAGGTTGACGCAATGTGTGTGATTTTTTCTGCATTTTGGCGTTGGCACAGAAGCTGCAAAAGCAATGCACGTCCTGCAAGACGTTCATCACTTTTTGGAGACACTCATGATCTACGCAGCACCCGGCGCCGCTGGCG
>CAYRBW010000007.1:0-1688 GCA_964422575.1 uncultured Limnohabitans sp. | reverse complement strand
CCGTTATGACAACTTCATCGGTGGCCAATTCGTCGCACCGGTCAAGGGTCAGTACTTTGATGTGATCACGCCCATCAGCGGCAAGGTCTACACACAGGCTGCACGTTCAGACGCCGCCGACATCGAGCTGGCACTGGACGCAGCACACAAGGCGGCAGATGCCTGGGGCAAGACATCGCCCACCGAGCGCAGCAACATCTTGCTCAAAATCGCTGACCGCATAGAAGCCAACCTCGAAATGCTGGCCTACGCTGAAACCGTGGACAACGGCAAGGCCATCCGCGAAACGCTCAACGCAGACATCCCACTCACTGTCGACCATTTCCGTTACTTCGCAGGCTGCGTGCGTGCGCAAGAAGGCGCGCTGTCTGACATCGACGAAAACACCGTGGCTTATCACTACCACGAGCCGCTGGGCGTGGTGGGTCAAATCATCCCTTGGAACTTCCCGATCCTGATGGCCGCATGGAAACTCGCCCCCGCTTTGGGTGCTGGCAACTGTGTGGTTTTGAAGCCTGCTGAGTCCACCCCCATCTCGATCCTGGTCCTGGCCGAGTTGATCGCTGACCTCTTGCCGCCCGGCGTGCTCAACATCGTCAACGGTTATGGCCGCGAAGCCGGTATGCCATTGGCCACCAGCAAGCGCATCGCCAAGATCGCATTCACCGGCTCCACGTCTACAGGCCGCGTGATCGCGCAGGCCGCAGCCAACAACCTGATCCCCGCCACGCTCGAATTGGGCGGCAAGTCGCCCAACATCTTCTTTGCCGACGTGATGGACAAAGACGACGGCTTCCTCGACAAAGCCATCGAAGGCATGGTGTTGTTTGCCTTCAACCAAGGTGAGGTGTGTACCTGCCCCTCACGTGCGTTGATCCACGAAAGCATCTACGACAAGTTCATGGAGCGTGTGTTGAAGCGCGTGGCCGCCATCAAGCACGCCAACCCACTCGACACCGACAGCATGATGGGTGCGCAAGCCTCCAAAGAGCAGCTGACCAAAATCTTGTCTTACCTCGATCTGGGCAAGCAAGAAGGTGCGCAAGTGTTGATCGGTGGCGAGCAAGCCCATTTGGGTGGCGACCTCGAAGGCGGCTACTACGTGCAGCCCACTTTGTTCAAAGGCCACAACAAGATGCGCATTTTCCAGGAAGAAATCTTTGTCCCCGTGCTGGCCGTGACCACCAACAAGGACTAAGCGGAAGCCTTGGCCATCGCCAACGACACGCTCTACGGTTTGGGCGCTGGCGTGTGGAGCCGTAACGGCAACGTGGCTTACCGCATGGGTCGCGCCATCAAAGCGGGCCGTGTGTGGACCAACTGCTACCACGCTTACCCTGCACACGCTGCCTTCGGTGGCTACAAAGAGTCAGGCATTGGCCGTGAGACACACAAGGTCATGCTCGACCACTACCAGCAAACTAAAAACTTGTTGGTCAGCTACAGCGAGAGCAAGCTGGGCTTCTTCTGATCGATTAAATCGGTCAACATCACAGGGGCGGAGCAATCCGCCCCTTTTTGTCTTGGCATGTCAGGAGATGAACATGGTTGAACGTGTGGTGGTCACGCCCGAAGCGCTGGCCTTGATCGATGAACTCAAAGCCCAATACGGCGAGTTGATGTTTCACCAAAGTGGTGGCTGCTGCGACAACAGCGCGGCCAATTGCTATTTGCCCACCGACCTGACG
>CAYRBW010000006.1:775-29050 GCA_964422575.1 uncultured Limnohabitans sp. | reverse complement strand
CTTCATTTCTGATTTGCACATTGGCACACCCGGTTTTCAGGCTGAGGCCTTGCTGGATTTTTTGAAAAATCACCCCAGTGACACCCTGTACTTGGTGGGCGACATTGTGGATGGCTGGCAATTGAGGCGACGTTGGTTTTGGCCGCAAAGCCACAACGATGTGGTGCAAAAGCTATTGCGTCGCGCCCGAAAAGGCTGCCGTGTCATTTATGTGCCGGGTAATCACGATGAGTTTGCCCGTCATTTTGTGGGGCATGCTTTTGGCGGGGTCGAAGTGATGCAGGAAGCCTCACACACGACAGCAACGGGCTTGAAACTTTGGGTGGTGCATGGTGACTATTTTGACGGTGTGATTCAGTGCGCCAAGTGGCTGGCTTATGTGGGGGATTGGCTCTACGAATTGACGCTGAAGATCAATCGCCACCTGAACAGTTTCAGGGCCCATGTGGGGCTTGAATATTGGTCCTTGTCGGCATACCTGAAATTGAAAGTGAAGAAGGCTGTCAACTTCATCAGTGATTTTGAAGTGGCTGTAGCCCAAGAGGCGCAACGCCGCGGTTTTGATGGTGTGGTTTGCGGTCATATTCACCATGCTGAAATTCGCGACGTCAATGGGATTTTGTATTGCAACGATGGTGACTGGGTGGAAAGCCGTACTGCCTTGGTGGAACACAAGGACGGGCGTTTGGAGATCATCCATTGGGGCGTTGATGCCGTGGTCTTGAATCGGGCAGCTTCCAAACAAGCGCTTATCGCATGAAATTGATTCTCGTGACCGATGCGTGGCACCCGCAGATCAATGGTGTTGTGACCACCTTGCATGAACTGGTGCAAGCCTTGGGGCCTTTGGGTGTGGATGTGCAGGTCATTCATCCGGGGCTTTTCAAAAGTCGCAGTTGTCCGGGGTATGCCGGAATTGATTTGGCCGTGCGCCCTTACAAAGCCTTGGCCGCCATGCTGGATGCGGTGCACCCTGATGCGGTGCACATCGCCACCGAGGGGCCTTTAGGTTGGGCGGCACGCCGATATTGCCTCCGCAAGAAATGGCCATTTACGACGGCGTTTCATACCAAATTTCCTGAAATCTTGAAGGCAGCTTTGCATGTGCCTTTGTTTCTTGGGTATGGGCTTTTCCGTCATTTCCACAGACCCTCTTCGGGGGTGATGGTGCCTACGCAGGGTGTCTTGAACATGTTGCAAAGTCGCCGATTCAAGTCACTGAAAGCCTGGACGCATGGCGTGGATCTGGAGCTTTTTGGCTTTGAATCGCCACCATTGGATATCCCAGAGCTCCAGGGATATGCGAGACCTTTTTCACTGTTCGTAGGACGTGTCTCATACGAAAAGAACATCAATGCATTTCTTGATATGCCGCTGGAGGGCACGCGCATCGTTTGTGGTGTCGGCCCCTTGGAGCAGCGTTTGAAAGAGCGCTATCCGGATGTGGTTTGGATGGGCGTTTTGCCACGTCACCAATTGGCCAAAGTTTATGCAGCGGCGGATGTGTTCGTGTTTCCATCGCGCAATGAAACATTTGGCTTGGTGATGCTCGAAGTGATGGCCTGTGGTACGCCTGTGGCGGCGTTCCCTGTTGATGGCCCTTTGCAGGTTTTGGGCGATGGGGATGGTTCTTCAGTGGGTGGTGTGTTGTCTGAAGATTTGCATGCAGCGGTGAAATCGTGCCTGCAAATTCCACGCCTTGAGGCCAGGCAGCGTGCGGAGTCTTTTGCGTGGCCTCAGACGGTCGCGATGTTCAAGCGCCATTTGGTTCAAATTTCTGGGCAGAAGGTGTCGTGACACGCTTTCACGGTTTTGTCATCAAATTGACTTGATGAATTTCTAGAATGAACTCAGTTCAGTTACTCTATGCCATGACACACCCCAAATTGTTGACTACTTCACCTGACGATGGGTTGGGTTTGTTGGATCGCGACCTGAGCATTCTGGCTTTTAATGAGCGTGTGCTGGATTGGGCCCATCGCCCTGAAGTGCCAGTCCTCGAGCGACTGCGTTACCTTTGCATCGTGTCGTCCAATTTGGATGAATTTTTTGAAGTGCGTGCAGAGCCTCACGTGATGGGCGCTTTGCAAGGACTGCCCCATGGGATGTACACCGAGCAAAGTCTGGCATCCATCGCAGATAAAACCAGTGCCTTGGTGTCGCGTCAATACGCTTTGTACAACGACCATCTTTTGCCTGCCCTGCAACAAAATGGTTATCGAATCTTGTCGCACGGCGAACGCAATGCAGAGCAGCGGCGCTGGGTTCGAAATTACTTTCAGCGTGAGGTGCAGCCCCTGTTGGTGCCTGTGGGCTTGGATCCAGCACACCCCTTTCCTCAGGTGGCCAACAAATCATTGAACTTCATTGTTGCGCTTTCGGGTAAAGATGCATTTGGGCGCTCAAATGAAATTGCCATTGTCAAAGTGCCGCGCGTCTTGCCCCGTTTGATTCCATTGCCTGCCAAGGTGTGTGGCGGCACCACGGCGTTTGTTTTACTGTCCAGTGTGATTCGTGCTCATCTGTCCGAACTGTTTCCTGGGCGCGAGGTTGGGCAATTTTCTCAATTCCGTGTCACCCGCAATTCTGATTTGGCGGTCGACGAAGATGAAATTGCCAACTTGCGCATGGCCTTGCGCCAAGGTCTGGCGCATCGAAACTACGGTCAGGCAGTTCGCCTGGAAGTATCTTCAGATTGCGCCCCTCGTTTGGCCGAATTTTTGCGCAAAGAATTCGAGTTACCAGAGTTGTCGGTGTTCCGTGCGGATGGCCCAGTGAATCTGGTCCGTTTGATGCAATTGATCGACCTGATCAATGCACCTGAGTTGCTCTTTCCGCCGTACAAAGCCAGTTTTCCTGCGCAAGTGCCCCAGCATGGCTCGGTCTTTGCTAAGCTCAAAGAGGGTGACGTGATGATTCACCAGCCGTTTGAGACCTTCGATGGTGTGTTGACTTTCCTGCGTGAAGCGGTCATGGACCCGAATGTGCTGGCCATCAAGCAAACGATCTACCGGGCAGGCAGCGATCCGACGATGATGGACTTGCTGCGCGAAGCCGTGCGCCGAGGCAAAGAGGTGACGGCTGTTGTAGAGCTGAAAGCTCGTTTCGATGAAGAGGCCAACATCAATTGGGCTGAACAATTGGAGTCGATTGGTGTGCAGGTGGTTTATGGCATCGTGGGTCTCAAAACACATGCCAAGATGCTGTTGGTCACACGGCGCGAGGGGCGAACGCTGCGCCGCTATGGCCATTTGTCAACGGGCAATTACAACCGTCGAACGGCATCGCTGTACACCGACATTAGTTATTTGACGGCAGATGCGGCCATCACTTCTGACATGGACCAGTTGTTTGGTCACCTGGCCAGTCAAAGCCGATTGCCCAAAATGAAGCGCTTGTTGGTGGCTCCATTTCATTTGCACGCAGACATGCTCTCGCGCATCGAAGCCGTTGGCCAAGCGGCAGAACGTGGTGAATTTTCACGCATTGTCATCAAGATGAATGCCTTGACCGATTTGCCCTTGATCGCTGCATTGTTAACCGCAGGTCAAAACGGGGCCAAGATTGATTTGATCGTACGAGGTGCCTGCATGCTGCCCGCTGGTGTTGTGGGCATGAGTGAAAACATCCGCGTTCGCTCGGTCATTGGCCGATTCCTGGAGCACTCTCGGGTGTTTTACTTCTGTGCCGGTGAGGATGAGTCACTGTATTTGTCGAGTGCGGATTGGATGACGCGCAATATGACTCGTCGCATTGAGTTGGCATGGCCTGTCACCGATCCTGTTTTGCGTCAACGCATCATTGATGAATGTCTGATTGCTTATCTGCACGATGGACGTGATGCTTGGGATCTTGCGCCAGACGGGCAATATCACCGCGTTGGATTGACCGGCGTTGGGCATGGTGCACAACATGCTTTGATGCAACGTTACGGTGTCAGGCCTTAAGAGGAAGACGCGTCATGGATTTGATTTTGTGGCGTCATGCTGAAGCCCATGCCGCGGAGCCTGGTGCCTCAGACATGGCGCGCGTCTTGACGGGGAGGGGTGAAAAACACGCAGCGCGAATGGCTGCCTGGCTGGAGCGTCAACTGCCTGAAGGTGCACGCATTCTCAGCAGTCCTGCGGTTCGAGCTGAGCAGACCGTGCAGGCGTTGGGTCGTAAATACAAAGTTCGGGATGCCTTGTCACCAAGCGCAAGTGTTGAGGATCTTCTGGAGGCGGCGGGTTGGCCTGACGCCAAGTACCCGGTGGTACTGGTGGGCCATCAGCCGTCTTTGGGTCAATTGGCTTCGCGTTTGTTGCGCATGGACGATGGCGCTTGCCCTATCCGTAAAGGCGCTGTTTGGTGGTTGCGCGGTCGGCACCGTGAAGGACAAGATCAGACCGTGATCATGTCGGTCACTGTGCCAGACCGGCTTTGAAAAGCTGACCGCCGCGTTGCTCAGTCTTTCGATGGACGGCCAGTTTTGACTGTGGGCACCGCCGACAGGGCTTGTTTGAAGTTGACGTCGGTCAAGCCGTTGATGAGCAGCAAGCCAGCGCGAATGAGTTCACTTTTCTTGACTTCAATACCCATCATGACAGCGCGCTTTTTCAGTTCACCAATCTGATTGAACTCGGTCTTGGGGATGGTGAAGCTGTCGCGCATCACTTTGACCTTTTTCTCCTTGATCGCTTTGGCTTTTACCGTGTTTGTTTTGGTTTTCAAGGCATCTGTTTTGCCCGCTTGCGCGGGTTTTGTTGACACAGCTGTCGTGGCGGCCTTGGCCGGTGCTGCGCTTGTTTTTGGTGTGGCTTTTTTGGCGGTCGAGGGACGGGCAACCCGTGTGGTGGTCGATTGGCTTGGTGATTGGGTCTTCACGCGGCGTACGGTTTTTTTGACTGTTGGTGATGGTGCTTTGGTCAATTTCTTGTCGCTGCTGTTGGATGGGGTGGTGGCCATGGTTGTTCCTTAAATTAACAGTGCATACAGTTTATACGGTTAATTTTTATATGACAACCTCTTGACTTTCCTGCGGCTCGCAGTTTTCACACCGCTTGTATCTGCAAATCCCATCCAGTTTTTTGCCATGCCACTGACTCTTCCCGCAAAAGATGGGCTGATTGTGGCCATTGCTCAGCCCATGAACTGGTCATGACGACTTTGCCAACCTGGTTTGGCACGTTGCATTCCAATCGGATGGCGCTGGTGTCAGGGTCTCTGCGTGCATGGCACAAGATCACAGCCAAACGAAGCGCCATGAGTTGTTGAACAAACAAGGGATCTTCCAGTTCGGATTCGAGTTTGCGCAATTTACCGCGATGGCCTAGGACGAGCTGGCTCAAGCGGTGTAGTTCATTGAGGGTAAATCCTGGCAAATCAGTGTTGTCCAAAATGTAGGCACCATGCTTGTGGTAATCGCTGTGGGAGATGTGCATGCCGATTTCGTGCAGCTGCGCTGCCCAATGCAACTTTCTCAGGTAGCGCGGCTTCTCATTGTCCGACAATTCGCTGATCACAGGCGCCAGTAATCTTTGGGCGGTGCGCGAGACGCGTTCTGCTTGAGCCAAGTCGGTACCAAATCGGTGGTTGAGCCAACTGACCATGGTAGAGCGCACGTCGTGTGTACCTTCTCGGTCCATCAGGTCGTACAAGGCTCCGTGGCGCAGTGCGCCTTGGGCTGCGTGCATTTCATCGATTTGCAGCAAATCGAACAAGGCACGCAAAACAGAAAGCCCCCCCCCGATGACGGGTCGTCGATCGTCTTTAACACCTTCGATCCTGAGGTTGTCAGACCGATGGGCTTTGATCAGTTTTTCCTTGAGCCAATCCAGGCCATCGCGGGTGATGACGCCTAGGGGCCAGCCCGCCAGGGTCAGCACGTCGGAGACCGCCCCTACGGTGCCGGACGAACCGTAGCAAGTGTCCCAGCCATTGCGGTTGTACAGGGTCTGGGCTTCATCCAGAACGGCCTTGGCAGCAATCTCGGCGGCTTTGAAGTTGGAGTTGGTCCAGATGCCGTCAGCGAAATACTTCATTGACCAAGCCACACTGCCCACGCGGTAAGACTCCAAAGTGGTGGCTTCTTCGTGATGACCCAAAATTAATTCTGTCGAACGGCCCCCAATATCGATCACCAACCGTCGTTCGTCTGATTGAGGCAACAGGTGAGACACACCCAGATAGATCAGGCGGGCTTCTTCTCGCCCAGCAATCACTTCAATGGGGAAGCCCAAAATGGCATTGGCTTTGTTCAGAAAGACATCCCGGTTGCGTGCTTCCCGCAGTGTTTGCGTGGCGACTGCACGAACCTGTTGTGGGGTGAAGTCGGCAATGCGTTCTCGAAACCGAGCCAAACAATCCCAGCCACGCTGCATGGCTGCTTCAGTCAAATTGCGGTTGGCATCGAGCCCGTTGCCCTGCCGGACCGTTTCTTTGATGTATTCGACCCGTCTGAGTTGACCCGATTCGAGTTGACCGATTTCAAGGCGAAAACTGTTGGACCCAAGGTCGATGGCAGCAAAAAGAGACTTGGGGTGCATGGGGTGCCGTGTGCGTTTTGCAAAAAATGTAGCCAAGGTGGAATTATGTGACGGATGTGTGAATATCTGATGACGATCATTTGGTTTGGCAATGGCCATCCTGTGTACCGATTTTTTTGACTTCCGTTCGTCAAATCTCTGACATCAAATATTCATTCCAAAAGATTCAAATTTGGACTTGTGGATAAAACCCATGTCAACGCATGACTCAAAAAAGTTTCATTCAAATTTCATCAATTTGAAATGTCATACAGCCATGCTTGTCGTATTTTTAAACACACAAGGACAACACATGTCGGTGAGAATCCCCCGTAAATTATGGGCCATCCTTATGGCTGCTGCGCTGACTCTCAGTGCCTGTGGTGGCTCCAATGAGGTGGTGCCCGATGCCGCCTTCACCTTGCAGTTACTACACATCTCTGACGCCGATGGCTCGGACAGCACTGCGCTGAACAGCGTGGCCAATCTGTCGGGGATGATCCAGAAGTTTCGCGCCCAGTACCCCCAGCAAACCTTGACCGTGAGCTCGGGTGACAACTACATTCCTGGTCCTCGCTTCAATGCGGCCAACGACAGCAGCTTGAATGCCACCTTGGGGCGCGCCGAGGTGGGGCGCGCAGACATCGCCTTTTTGAATGCCTTGGGCATTCAGGCTTCGGCCATTGGCAACCACGAATTGGACTTGGGCACCAAACAATTCGCCGACATGATCAAACCCGACAGGACATGGTCTGGGGCTTTGTTCCCATATTTGGCTTACAACGTGGACTTTGCAGCCGACAGTGAGGTGGCCAGTCTGAAGTTGCCTAATGGCGGCAAATCTTCCGAACAAGCGGGCAAGTTGACCGGCTGGACAGTGGTGGATGTTGGGGGGCAAAAAATCGGTGTCATTGGTGCAAGTTCGCCCGTATTTGCCAGCATCACATCACCTGGCAATTTGAAATTCATGCCCGTGTTGACCAGCAGCGAGGTGGATGTGGGCGCATTGGCCGCAGTGATTCAAAAAGGGGTAGATGAGATCACAGCAGCGGGCATCAATAAAGTGGTGTTGCTGGCGCACATGCAAACCCTGACCACTGAAAAAGCCTTGGCCCAACGCTTGAAAAATGTGGACATCATCGTGGCAGGTGGCTCCAACACCTTGCTGGCCGATGCCAACGATGTGCTGCGCACAGGGGACAAATCCGCAGGTGATTACCCTTACCAAACTCAAGACGCTGCGGGCCAGCCCACCGTGGTGGTCAACGTGGACGCCGATTACAAATACCTCGGGCGCTTCATGGCCCCGTTTGACGAGAAGGGCGTGCTGATCACTCAGCGTTTTGACAACCGACTCTCGGGCGCCTGGGTGACCAGCGAAACCGATGACACGGCTGGCGGTGTGACGGCTTCGGGCCTGGTGACCCAAGTGCGTGATGCCATCAAGGCCGTGCTCAAGTCCAAAGATGGCAATGTGTTCGGCAAAACCAGTGAATTTTTGGAAGGCCGCCGCGCGGCAGTGCGCAACGAAGAGACCAACTTCGGCAACCTGACCGCTGATGCCAACCTTTGGTATGCACAACGCTTGGATCCCACTGTTCAAATCTCCTTGAAAAATGGTGGCGGTATCCGTTCTGAAATTGGTGAAGTGTTGGCTTTGCCTGGGGCCACATCTGCTGCTGTTTTGACGGCACCCAAAGCCAACGCTGAAGCCAAGCGCCAGACCGAAGAAGTCTCGCAATTGGCCATCGAAACGGCTTTGAAGTTCAACAACAAGCTGTGGACTTTTGACGTCACGGCCACACAACTCAAGTCCTTGCTGGAGCACGGTGTGGCTGTGTTGGGTAGCCAGGGCCGTTTTCCTCAGGTTGGGGGCATGAGTTTCAGTTATGACCCAAGCCGCACAGCACAAGCACTCGATGCCAACTTTGCCGTCATGACGGCGGGTGAGCGCATCCGTTCGCTCAAGGTAGGTAGCGATGTGGTGGTGCAAAACGGGGTCTTGGTGGGCAACGCGCAGCGCACCTTCCGCATGGTGACCTTGAACTTCCTGGCCGATGGCACGAGCACAGCTGTGGGTGGAGGCGATGGCTACCCCTTCCCAGCCACTGTCGATTTTGTGAACCTGGTCAAGCTCGACACCACCATGACCGAAGCCACAGCGGGTGGCGTGGCCAGCACCAGCACCGCCACTTTGGGCAGTGAGCAAGACGCCTTCATGAAGTACATGAAGAGCCAGTTCGGCACGACGGCCTTCGGGGTGAAGGATACGCCCGCGGCGCAAGACCTTCGCATCCAAAACCTAAGCCAACGCTCAGATACGGTGTTGAACTGAAATTCCTGGAGTTGAACATGAATCTGAATTTGAAAAAAACCTTGGTTTACGGCGCATGCAGCTTGAGTCTGTTGGCCTCCTTGGTCGCTTGTGGTGGCTCCAATGCGGTGGAGCAGACGCCCTCTGCTTTGGGCCTGGTCAAATTGGGTGGTTTCACACACCAAGGGGGTGAAGGTTCGGCTGAAATCACCGCCTATGACGCCGCCAGTAAAAAGCTGTTTGTGGTCAATGGTGCGCTGGCCAGCCTGGATGTGCTGGACTTGACGAACCCGGCGCAACCGGCCTTGCTCCAAACCATCACCATGGCCAGTTTATGGGCCGACGCAGGAGCCGCCAACAGCGTGGCAATCCATCAAGGTATGGTGGCTTTGGTGGTGCAGGCCTCGGTCAAAACCGAACCTGGCCGTTTGATCGTTTTGCGTGCCTCTGATTACGCTGTGTTGGGCACCGCTGTGGTGGGCGCTTTGCCCGACATGGTGACGTTCACGCCGGATGGCAAAACCCTGTTGCTGGCCAATGAGGGTGAGCCCAATTCTTACGGTCAAGCAGACTCAGTTGACCCAGAGGGGTCCATCAGTGTGGTGGATGTCAGTGGTCTTTCTTTGACCAGTTCAAATGTTGTCTTGACAGCCAAAACAGCCGACTTCAAAGCCTTCAACGACCAAAAAGACGCTCTCATCGCTTCGGGTGTGCGGATTTTCGGGCCAGGTGCCACTGTCGCGCAGGACTTGGAGCCCGAGTACATCACGGTGTCAGCGGACAGCAAAACAGCGTATGTCACTTTGCAGGAAAACAACGCCCTGGCCATCGTGGACATCGCCGCTGCGAAGGTCAGCGCCATCAAGGCGTTGGGCTACAAGGACCATAATCTGGCGGGCAATGGTCTGGATGCCAGCGACAAGGACAGCGTCGTCAACATCAAGGCCTGGCCCGTGCTGGGCATGTACTTGCCCGATGCGATCGCCAGTTACACCGTGGGCGGGCAAACCTACTTGATCACCGCCAACGAAGGGGACGCGCGGGCCGATTGGCCGGGTTACAACGAAGAGTCTCGCGTCAAGGATCTGGCGCTGAGCCCGGCGTTGGAGGCTCTCAAATCTGATGCCCAGTTGGGCCGTCTGACCGTGACCAAGTCACAGGGGGCTGTCAATGGCGTTTACGAAAAACTCTATGCCTATGGCACGCGCTCGTTCTCCATCTGGAATGCTCAGGGTCAACAGGTTTTTGATTCTGGTGATCAGCTTGAACAGTTGACCAAAGACTTGCCCCAAGCCAAGTTCAATGCGAGCCATTCGGGCAACGCGCAAGATGACCGCAGTGACAATAAAGGACCTGAGCCGGAAGGCGTGATCGTGGCCCAGTTCGGCCAGAAACATTACGCATTCATTGGTTTGGAGCGCGTGGGCGGTGTCATGGTCTATGACGTGAGCAACCCAGCCCGCCCAGTTTATGAGACCTACATCAACACCCGCAACGGTGCCACGGGAGACTTGGGTCCGGAGGGGATGCACTTTGTGGCGGCAGACAAGTCGCCCAATGGCAAGCCCTTGCTGGTGATTGGGAACGAAATCAGCGGGACGACCGCCATTTATCAGATCAATCTGAAAAATTGAGTTCAGTACCGAAGTTTTCAACTTCCTGACGGCGCGGTGCTGTAGCGCGCCGTTTTTTGGACATCAACAAGATTTCTGTGCCAAAGCGAGTTGAGTCTGCTGCTGGACGGCGGCAATGTGGTGGCCTAAGAGCGTTTGCTGAAGCAACTTGTGGGCCGAAATCCCAATTTGCGGGCGGGCACGGCTGTGTTGATTGACCTCTTGAGCGATGTACCGGGCGGCGCTTTGTGGCACTTGAAGTCCATACAACCACTCTTGTGTCGTGCTTGTATGGTGAGGTTTGAGCAAGGCTGCAAGCTCGGTTTATCGTCTACAGGTCTCGTCGCCTTATTTGCCATACAAGTCAAAGTTATTCGACACAATATTGTCACAATCCAAGGCTACAGTAAATCCAGTCAGCAACAAACAGGTTGCTGACAAGAATTTTTTGACCCTGAAACAGGAGCTGACATGCTGAAATTTAAATCCTTGGTGGCTGCGATTGGCCTGAGCGCTGTCGCTGTAGCCAGCTTCGCCGCCGACATCACAGGTGCTGGCGCGACTTTCCCGTTCCCAATCTACGCCAAGTGGGCTGAGGGCTACAAAGCTGCTACGGGCACGGGCATGAATTACCAGTCCATCGGTTCATCTGGTGGCATCAAGCAAATCCGTGCCAAAACGGTGACTTTTGGTGCAACCGACGCTCCCGTCAAAGGCGATGAGTTGGACAAAGATGGCATGGTCCAGTTCCCGGCCATCATTGGCGGCACCGTGCCGGTGATCAACTTGGATGGTTTCAAGCCAGGCGAGTTGCGCGTGACAGGCCCCGTGTTGGCCGAGATGTTCATGGGCAAGATCAGCAAGTGGAACGACCCTAAGTTTGTGGCTTTGAACCCCGGCAAAACCCTGCCCAACGAAACCATCACCGTGGTGCACCGCGCTGATGGTTCGGGCACGACCTTCAACTGGACCGACTACCTGACAGCCGTCAGCAAAGACTGGGCTGACGCCGTTGGCAAAGGGGCTGCGGTCAAGTGGCCAGCGCCTACATCGGTCGGAGGAAAAGGCAACGAAGGTGTTGCAGCCAACGTGAACCGCGTCAAGGGTTCTTTGGGCTACGTGGAATACGCGTACGTCAAAAAGAACAAGATGAATTTCATGCAAATCCAAAATGCTGACGGCAAGTATGTCAGCCCTGATGATTTGACCTTCGCCGCAGCAGCGGCCAGCGCCGACTGGTTCAGCGTGCCCGGCATGGGCGTGTCCATGGTCAATGCCAAGGGTGCCAACAGCTGGCCTGTGAGCACGGCCTCTTTCATCTTGATGTACAAGAATCCCGCTGATAAAGCTGCGTCTGCCGAAGCCTTGAAGTTCTTCGATTGGTCCTTCAAAAACGGCAAGAAAATGGCCGCTGATCTGGACTACGTGGCCTTGCCAGACAGCTTGACCGATCAGATTCGTTCCAAAGTCTGGTCGCAAATCCAGAAGTAATCCAGGCTTTGGCCTGCCATCCGTCGGTTGTCATGCAACGACCGACGGATTTCTTGTTTAATCAGAAGCTCTTTGTTTGATGGGTCAAGACATGCAATCTCCCTCCTCCAGTGCCGACAACAGCCACATGTTGGCTGTGGTCAAGCGCCAGCGGCTGCAAGACTTGGTGTTTCACCGCCTCACGCAGCTGTTTTCTTTGTTGGTTTTGTTGGCCTTGGCCGGGATCATCGTGTCCTTGTTCATCAATGCTTGGCCCACATTTGCCAAGTTCGGTGCCCGTTTCATTTGGTATGTGGAGTGGGACATCATCAACGAAGAATTTGGTGCAGCCATTGCCATTGTGGGCACATTGGTCAGTGCGGGCATTGCCATGTTGGTGGCGGTGCCTCTGGCTTTTGGCATTGCAGTCTTCTTGACCGAAACCTGCCCTGCTTGGTTGCGCCGCCCATTGGGCACGGCCATTGAATTGTTGGCGGCGGTGCCTTCCATCATCTACGGCATGTTTGGTTTGTTTGTTTTTGCGCCCTTGTTCGCAGATTACATCCAGGTGCCTTTGCGCGATCTGTTGGGTGGGATGCCTTTGGTGGGCTTTTTGTTTGGTGGCGCGCCCAACGGCATGGGCATTTTGGCCGCGGGCATTGTGTTGGCCTTCATGGTTTTGCCCTTTGTGGCCGCCGTGATGCGTGATGTGTTCGAAATCACGCCGCCCATCCTGCGCGAATCGGCCTATGGTTTGGGTTGCACCACTTGGGAGGTGGTGCGCAAGATTGTGTTGCCTTACACCCAAAAGGGCGTGATCGGCGGCATCATGCTCGGTTTGGGCCGTGCATTGGGCGAGACCATGGCGGTGACCTTTGTGATTGGCAATGCCAACCGCATGCCCACTTCCTTGTTTTCACCCGGCACCTCAATTGCCTCGACGCTGGCCAATGAGTTTGGTGAAGCCGATGACTTCCATATTTCTTCATTGTTCGCGCTCGGCTTCTTGCTGTTTGTGATCACTTTCGTGGTGTTGGCTGCGGCCAAAATCATGATCAACAGGGCTGAAAAAGCCAAGGGGTTCTGACATGGCCATGAACATGAATCAAGGTTTGTATCGCCGCCGCCGTTTGGCCAATGCCTGGGGCATGGTGACCTCTATGATCGCCATGGGTTTGGGTTTGACTGTTTTGTTGTGGATTTTGGTGGTGCTGTTTTCCAATGGATTTGCAGCGCTCGACTTGAATCTGTTGACACAGGACACGCCAGCGCCTGGCACCGAGGGTGGAGGCTTGCGCAACGCCATTGTGGGCAGCTTGATGATGGTGGGCCTGACCGTCTTGGTGGCCACGCCGGTGGGCATTTTGGCGGGCATTTACCTGACCGAATACGGTGATCAAAGCAAAACCGCCGAACTGACCCGGTTCGTGACCGACATCATGTTGTCTGCCCCATCGATTGTGATTGGCCTTTTTGTATACGCGATTGCCGTGGCCACTTTGGGGACCTTTTCGGGTTATGCAGGCAGCTTGGCTTTGACTCTGATTGCTGTACCCGTGGTCATGCGCACGACTGAAAACATGTTGCGCTTGGTGCCCGGCAGTTTGCGTGAAGCCGCGTTTGCACTCGGTGCACCGCGCTGGAAAGTGTCATTGTCTGTGACTTTGCGTGCAGCCAAGAGCGGTGTGATCACAGGCTTGTTGTTGGCGGTGGCACGCATCAGCGGTGAGACCGCACCTTTGTTGTTCACTGCACTGAACAACCAGTTCTTCAATGCAGACATGAGCAAACCCATGGCGAATTTGCCTGTGGTGATTTTTCAGTTCGCCATGAGTCCTTATGAAAACTGGATTCGACTGGCTTGGGCAGGGGCACTGTTGGTGACCTTGTCTGTCTTGCTCTTGAATATCTTGGCTCGCGTGTTTTTCCGCGAAAAAGTCCAAGGTTAAACCTCTGAATGGATCAAATTTCTTATGCCTACAACTCAAAATTTGCCATTAAAAAATGCGATTGAAATTCGCAATTTGAATTTCTATTACGGCACATTCAAGGGTCTTAAAAACGTCAATTTGAACATTGCAGAAAACAAAGTGACGGCCTTCATTGGCCCATCTGGATGCGGTAAATCCACCTTACTGCGCACACTCAACCGCATGTACAGCCTTTACCCTGGCCAGCGTGCGGAGGGTGAAATCAAGTTTTATGGCCAAAATATTTTGGACAAAGGGCAAGATCTGAATTTACTTCGCGCGCAAATCGGCATGGTGTTTCAAAAACCCACACCGTTTCCCATGTCCATTTACGACAACATTGCTTTTGGGGTGCGTTTGTATGAGAACCTCAACCGCTCAGACATGGATGACCGCGTGGAGTCAGCCTTGACCAAAGCCGCGATTTGGAACGAAGTGAAAGACAAACTGGGTCAAAGCGGTTTGTCCCTGTCAGGTGGCCAGCAGCAGCGCCTGTGCATTGCACGCACCGTGGCGGTAAAGCCCAAAGTCATCTTGTTGGACGAGCCCACATCGGCTTTGGACCCCATCTCCACCGCGAAAGTCGAAGAGTTGGTCAGTGAGTTGAAAAAAGATTACACCGTGGCCATCGTCACGCACAACATGCAGCAAGCTGCGCGCGTGTCTGACTTCACAGCTTACATGTACTTGGGCGAATTGGTCGAGTTCGGCCAGACCGAGCAGATTTTCATGAAGCCTGCACGTCAAGAGACCGAAGACTACATCACTGGCCGTTTTGGCTGATCAGGAGCACATCATGGAAAAACATATTTCGAGTCAATTTGATGCAGACCTCACCAACGCTTCGTCACGCGTTTTGGAGTTGGGAGGACTTGTGGAATCGCAGACACGCCATGCGGTATATGCCTTGGCACAGTTCAGCGTTGAGGTGGCAGATCAAGTGATCACCACCGAAAAACAGGTGAACAGATTAGAGGTGGAGATCGATGCAGAGCTGGCGTCGATCATTGCGCGCCGTCAGCCCACGGCCCGCGATTTGCGTTTGTTGATGGCCATTTCCAAAATCACAGGCAACTTGGAGCGTGCAGGGGATGAGGCCGAGCGTATTGCGCGCATGGTCAAACTCATTCTGGATCAGGGCAGTCCTCGTAATTTGCCTTCTTCTGAGCTGCGCATTGCGGCCGATTTGGCAACCGGATTGCTGCGAAAAGCGTTGGATGCATTTGCACGTTTGGATGTGAATACCGCTTTGACCATCCTGAAAGAGGACGATTTGATAGATGCCGAATTCAACGGTTTTGTGCGGAAATTGGTCACTTACATGATGGAAGACCCGCGTACCATTTCCGCGAGTTTGGACCTGCTGTTTGTGGCCAAAGCCATCGAACGCATTGGTGACCATGCCAAAAACATTGCCGAATTCGTGATTTATGTCGTCAAGGGTGCCGATGTGCGCCACACGGCATTGACGGACATTGAAAAAGCGGTCCAATGAGAAGTTTGCCGAGAATTCTGATCGTCGAAGACGAAGCTTCGATCGCTGAAATGATCGCGGTGAATTTGCGGCACAACGGTTTTCAAGCTGTATGGGCCATGGATTCGGAGTCTGCGCAGCGTGAACTGGATGAAATATTGCCTGATGTGATCTTGCTCGATTGGATGTTGCCTGGAGAAAGCGGTTTGACACTGGCACGGCGCTGGAGAAGTGCGTCACGCACCAAATCGGTACCTATTCTCATGCTCACAGCTCGAGGTGACGAGGCTGATCGCGTGGCTGGCTTGGATGCAGGGGCGGATGATTACATTGTCAAACCCTTTTCACCTCGCGAATTGCTGGCGCGGATTCGTGCGGTTTTGCGTCGCCGTGTACCTGAGTCTGCTGGCGGTGCTGTCAAATTGGGCGCACTCCATCTCGATGCCGATACTTACCGTGTGACTTGTAACGACCAACCCATCAAAGTGGGGCCAACAGAGTTCAAATTGCTGCATTACCTGATGCGTCATCCTGAGCGTGTGCACACGCGCGGCATGCTTTTGGACAAGATTTGGGGTGATCACGTTTACATTGAAGAACGAACCGTGGATGTCCATGTCAAACGTTTGCGCGAATCTCTGGGTGATGCGGGCTCAATGATTGAAACCGTTCGTGGGGCAGGTTATCGAATGACTGGGGTTCCTGCGATTTAACGCTTGTTATTTGATGTTTTTTCAGTTTTTCAAGTTGCTGTTCATGGTCGCTGTGGTGGCACTGCCTGTTGGGTGGTGGCTTGGCCCGTTCGAGGCGGTTTTGTCTGCGGCAGTGCTTGCAATGGTCAACTCGATGGCGTTGCTTTGGAAAACACAGCGGTTTGAGCGTTGGTTGTCTCAGTCCGAGTTGCAGACTCCTTTGAAGTGGTCAGGGGTCTGGTCTGAAATCGCCGTCAGAATTTTGCGTCATATTCGCATACGCGAAAGGCAAACCGATTCGGCTGAGCAGCGTTTGCAGTATTTCCTTCAGGCCATACAGGCCTCGCCCAACGGCGTGACATTGCTGGATGCGGAGGGCCGAATCGAGTGGTGTAATGCCACCGCTTCTGCTCATCTGGGCTTGGACCCTGTACGCGATTTGAAGCAGCACATCGTGCATTTGGTTCGTGATCCCGTGTTTTCTAAGTATTTCACTTTGGATCAACATGTTTCGGATGTGATCATTGATGGCCCGACACGTTCGCTCGCGCAAGTGCCCAAGTTATCAGTGCAACTGCATGAATACGGCGAGGGACAGAAAATGCTGTTGTCCCGTGATATCACTTCGGTCGCTTTGGCGGATGCCATGCGGCGCGATTTTGTGGCCAATGTGTCGCATGAAATCCGTACACCACTCACAGTGCTGAGTGGCTTCGTCGAGACCTTGCAGTCGCTGCCTTTGGAAGCTGATGAGCAGCAGCGTTATTTGCATTTGATGGCTGTGCAGGCCGATCGCATGCAAAGTCTGGTAGCCGATCTGCTGACCTTGTCACAACTCGAAGGCAGCTTGCCGCCCGGGTTGCACGAAGCCGTCGGCTTGTCGGACTTGATGAGCGCAGTGGCCGCGGATGCGAAAGCGTTGTCATCTGTGTTGTTTGCTCAAGAAGGCGAAGACAGAGGGCCAGCCCATCATTTGGTGTTTGACCCTTCACCTCACTGGCTGGTGTTGGGTGTCCGCTCTGAATTGCTCAGCGCCATGTCGAATCTGGTCAGCAACGCTGTGCGCTACACGCCTGTAGGTGGCAAGATTCGTGTGGGCTGGTCGCATACCCCTGAAAGCGCCATTTTCTCAGTCAGTGACACTGGGCCGGGTATTGCCCCTGAGCATTTGCCGCGCTTGTCGGAAAGGTTCTACCGAGTGGACCGCAGCCGTTCGCGTGAAACCGGTGGTACAGGGTTGGGTTTGGCCATTGCAAAACACGTGGTGCAACGCCACGGTGGTGAACTCCGCATTGAAAGCCAGGTCGGCAAAGGTTCGATTTTCATGTTGGTTTTTCCGATCAGCAGAATCGCATCTGTATAGGCGCATGATTCTGAGTTTGCGATCCGCTTCTTGGACTAGCTTGTCAAAGTCCTTGGCGCAAGTCACCAACGTCAGATCGTGTGTTAGAGCCATCGCGGCGATCCAGATGTCGTTCTCAGTGATCTGCAGCGTGTTCGCCGACCAATCATCGCTTCAGCGCTCGGAGGGCAGCCCCTTGAGTTTGCCGTGCACAGTCTTGCGGGGAGCTACTTTTCAGGCCAATTTTGAACGCAGCCAACCTTGTTCAATGGCCACATGACGAGTCACTTCCAAAGGCGCAGAGAGTGCGCTGATGGTCTGAATACGCCCGCGTACGGCATCTAGGACGTTTGATCGCACTGCATCCAGCGCACTGGGGCGTGATAAAACCTGCCGCAGTTTCTGGGCGTGACGGCAGGGCTGGTCAAGACCGGCTCAGTTGAACTTGATAAGTTTGTTGAAGCCTTTTTAATCACTGCCATTCGGCAAGGGGAATACCCGGATGTTCGATCCTTGGATGATTTGTTACCTTAAAACCATCTGACCTCCTGCCGTTTGAGAGTGTTATAGATCGATAAGAGGAGACACATTCATGACCCCTGCGCAAATACAAAACGCTTTGGTGCTTTGCATCATTGTGGGTTTTGCGACCATGGAGTACGTCAGTCGACGTTACAAAAAAACGGTTCACGCCACGGGCAATGACACCAAGCTTGAAGTGTTGATGTTTTTGAGCGTGCTGGCGGTGACGCAGCCCTTGGCCATTTTTGTCACGTCCAAACTCGGCGCGTTGTGGGTTCCGCAATACAAAGGTGTGTTGGCTGATATGCCATGGTGGGGCATGGTGGCTGTGTTGCTGGTGTTGGATGACATGACGCAATATTGGTGGCACCGCTTGTCACATACGTCGTTTTTGTGGCCTTTGCATCGTGCGCACCATTCTGCTGAATACATGAGCATTCGGGTGACGTTCCGCAATAACTTTTTCTATTACCTGATGATGCCGGGTTTGTGGTTTGCAGGCGTTTTGTTGTACTTGGGTTTTGGTGGCATGGTTTACGCGGGCTACATCGTGGTCAAGCTCTTTGTCATTTTGGGCGCACACAGTGCATGGCGATGGGATGAACCGCTGTACAGAATCCGTGCATTGCATCCGGTCATGTGGGTGTTGGAGCGCACCATTTCAACACCGGCAACGCATTGGGCACACCATGCCATCTCAAATGCCGATGGGGTGGGCCATTACAAGGGGAATTTTGGCAACTTACTCTTCTTGTGGGACATCATTTTCGGCAGTGCGCACATCACGCGCCGTTACCCAGAGCAGGTGGGTTTGATGGACGACAAGTTGTTTGGCCAAGAGCGTTGGTACCACCAGATGTGGTACCCCCTGCTGCAATCCAAGCGCGAACACACAGCTTTGAAGTTTGGTGGCAGTGTGTATGAGGGACCAGAAGGTCAGGCGCCGCAAGCCTGATCGGGTCTGCCACCGCCCACACGCGTGGTATTTTTGTGTCCGACGGTGGGCTTTTTTCCGCCTGAGTCCTCAAGGCGTTCGCTCTGCTGAGAGCGGATGTTTGGGCACGAGACCCTGCTTGCGCTTGATCAGGCTGCAACAGGCCTTGCTGAGAAGCAGACAGCCCATCTGATGGTGACTTCCAAGAGGGTTGTTTAAGCCCTGCTTCATCCACAATCCTTATTCTCTGCAATGAGATGCCATGAAAGGTCGGATCCATATGAGCTTGAACACAAATCGCTTCGCAACAACCCTGATTGTGCTCATCGGCAGCTTGATTTTTCAAGCTACCGCATGGTCCGCGACACCACAAACCGAATTGCAACGTTGGCAGCAGGCTGCAGGGCAAGCCGGGGATGCGAGCCGCGGGCAGAAATTTTTTGGACAACGCCACCAAGGCGAATGGTCATGTGCCTCATGCCACGGTCAACCGCCCACGCAGGACAGCAAACATGCTTCAACCGGCAAGAAGATCACCGCGTTGGCTCCTGCGGTCAATCCAGAAAGATTGACCGACAGTGCCAAGGTCGACAAATGGTTCAAGCGCAATTGCAAAGACGTTTTGTCACGTGAGTGCACGGCCCTTGAAAAAGCCGATGTGCTGGCTTACTTGATCTGGGTGAAATGATGAAATCCATGGGGATCAAATCTGCAGTTTTTTGCTGCGCAGCTTGGGCCGGCTTGGTGTCGGCATGGGCCGATGGGCGACTCATGCCCGCACAGGTGCCTGCCCTCTACAAACAAGAATGCGCTGCCTGCCACATGGCCTACCCGCCAAGTTTGCTGCCAGCAGCTTCTTGGCGACGCATCATGAATGGGCTGGATCGGCACTATGGCACCGATGCGTCCATGGAGCCTGCACAGGTTCAACAAATTGGTGCATGGTTGCAAACCCATGCCGGTACCTATAAACGTGTGTATGAAGAGCCGGCTGAGGACAGGATCACCCGATCTGCCTGGTTTGCCCGCAAACACAAAGAGGTGGATGCCTCGGTCTGGAAGCGTGCCAGTATCAAGAGTGCAGCGCAGTGCAGCGTTTGCCACACGCGTGCGGATGAGGGGAGCTTTGATGAGCATCAGGTGCGGATTCCGCGCTGAGAGTTAGCTTTTATCTCCCTTCTTCAAACCATACAACGGCACATGTGTACAAAGAGTCCTCCATGACATCGAATATTTCTTCCGTTTCCGCTGCGCGCCATGTCGTACCCACACTCACACGCCGGACCGTGGATGCTTTCACACGGACATTGCATGCCTTGCTGGCCTTGAGTTTTGTGGGGGCTTATGTCACCGCAGAAAGCGAAGTTTTCAGGGGGGTGCACGTGAGCTTGGGCTATACCTTGGGTGGCTTATTGGTGGCTCGTTTGTTGTGGGGTGTATGGGGGCCTCGGCATGCGAGCTTGTCCGCCTTGTGGGGCAAGTTGAGTGGCGTGAGCAATTGGTTCCAGGGGCTTCGAGCGGGGCAGCCATCTTGGGGGCAAGCTCAGAATCTGTACATGGCGGTTTCGGTGGCCGCGATCTTGTTGGCCATTGCGCCCGTCGTAGCGTCCGGCTATGTGACCTATCAGGAGTGGACTGGCGACTGGATGGAGGAAGTGCATGAGTTGTTTGGTAATCTCATGTTGGTGGCGGTGTTGGCGCATATCTCGGGTGTATTGGCACTCAGCTTGCTGCGACGTCGCAATTTGGCCATGCCCATGCTCACGGGCCGTGTCCCGGGTGCCGGACCAGATCTGATCAAGCACAATCACGCGCTTTTGGCCGCAAGGCTGCTTGCAGCGGTGCTGTCCTTTTGGGTGTTTCAGTGGCAGTCAGGCCCTCAGTTGTCAATCACCGGCAGCACGCTGGGGGCGTATTCAGCAGCGGGCAAGGCACAATCGGATGAAGACGATGATTGAACTTTTCACAAATCGAAATTTAGGCTTTTTTCATGCGCGTTTTATTGGCTGAAGATGACCCATTGCTGGGGGCTGGTCTGCGGGCTGGCTTGCAACAGCAAGGTTTTCGGGTTGACTGGGTCCAAGACGGTATGGCGGCTCAACGCGAGTTGTTGACCGGGGTTTATCGGGCCTGCGTGCTTGACTTGGGTTTGCCCAGGCAAGATGGCATGCAATGCCTTGCTGCGGTTCGCCATCAAAAAAACACAACACCGGTGTTGGTCTTGACCGCTCGTGATGGTGTCCCTGACCGCATTGCCGGTTTGGATGCAGGGGCGGATGATTACTTGGTCAAGCCGGTGGATTTGATGGAGTTGGCTGCACGCTTGCGTGCTTTGGTGCGCAGATCTCACGGCGTTGCAGAACCGAAATTAGAAGCGGGTGCATTGCGGATGGACCCTGTTTCGCGGCAAGTTTGGCTGGGTGATCGGCCGGTGGAGTTGTCGTTGCGTGAGTATGAAGTTTTACAAATTTTCATGCTCCATGCGGGGCGCGTCTTGACCCGCGCGCAGATAGAACAGCATTTATACCGATGGGGCACTGAGGTCAGCAGTAACACGGTGGAGGTTCATATTTACAACTTGCGCAAAAAGCTTCGCACGGATGTGATTGAAACTTTGCGTGGGGTGGGCTATGTGTTGCCGCAACAAGTCAAGCCTGATGATTTGATATCACACAAAGGTGCTGCATGAGGTCTTGGTCGCAATCTTCCCTGCAGTGGCGTTTGACACTCAGCCTGTTGTTGACCACGGGTCTGGTTTGGTTGTTGGTACTGGTGATGACTTGGTTCAAGACGGAGCACGAGCTCAGTGAGTTGCTTGATGGGCACTTGGCTCAAACTGCGGCGGTGCTGGCCGTTCAAACAGACGACGAGCACGATGACGATTTCACAACCACGGCGACACTGCATAAATACCAGCCGCGGGTGGCCTTTCAGATTTGGCATGAAAATGTTTTGATGGCTCGCTCGTCCGAGGCCCCGATGGTTCCACTGGCCCCCTTAGGGATAAGTGGTATTTCGGATCAATGGCAAGGTCAAAAATATTGGCGCGTTTTTGCGGCTCCAGGGCGCGAAGACGATGTTTGGGTGGTCGTGGCGGAGTTGCATTCAGCGCGCGACGATGTTTTGATGGCAGGATTGGAATCTGCCATCGTGCCCATGTTGCTGGCCTTGCCTGTTTTGGCACTTTTAATTTGGGGCACGATTTTCAAGTCGTTGGCACCTTTGCGTCAATTGAGTCAGTCGGTGGCTCGTCGGCATGCCGATGCCCGTCAGCCACTCAGTGAACAAGTCTCGGCCGAGGTCCAGCCTTTGGTGCAAGCACTCAACCGCTTGTTTGACAAGATGGCCTTGCAAATAGAGGGTGAGCGTCGGTTCACCGCCGATGCCGCACACGAATTGCGAACGCCGATTGCGGCCATTCGCATGCAAGCCCAAGTGGCCAGCGGCGCACATGAGGACAGCGAACGAAGCAAGGCCTTGGATGCGGTATTACAAGGCTGTGATCGCGCCACACGTCTTGTGGCCCAGTTGCTTCAATTGGCCAGACTCGAATCCGATCAAGCCATTGTGGGCGCAGACTCTTGTGATGCCGTGGCTGAAACCCGCTCGACGCTGGCAGATTTGGGGCCACAGGTTTTGGCCAGACAACAGAATCTGAGTTTGAACGCGCCAGACAGTTTGCTGCTGGCCATGCCGCCTGGTTTGGTGGGGGTTTTGGTTGGGAATTTGGTGGATAACGCTCAGCGCTACAGTCCAGAAGGGGCAAGTATTCACGTGCAATGGCTTGCCAAGGCACAGCCGCAGCTGGTGGTGCAGGACAGTGGGCCGGGGTTGAATGACAAGGACTTGGTGCGTTTGGGTGACAGATTCTTCAGAGCGGCTTCGAATGGTGCGCAGGGCAGTGGATTGGGTTGGTCCATCGTGCGACGCTTGGCCCAGCGTTACCGGCTACAGGTGCAGGTTGAGCGCAGCGTAGAGCTTGGGGGCTTGCGCGTGGTGGTGACTTGGCCTGATGTGTGAGGCCGATGCTCGAATGAGAAGGGGACGCAGTATATTGGAGCTCAGGAGCTTGTCAGTCCATCAAGAGTGTTAAGGTGCTTGACTGGCACAAGCATACTGACTGTGCGCTGTTGGCCAATGTACTGGCCTGCTGTAGGTCAAATGCCCTGAAATGGTGTGCCTTGTGCTGGGTACGCTTTTGCTGAAAGACGATCATGAATGCCAATGTCAATGAGTTTCTGGAGCGCATCCGTCAATTGGAGGCTGACATTGAGCAGGAAATTCAGCTGAGACGCCAGCAACTGCAAGTGGACTTCGATCAACGCAAAGTCAAGTTTGAAAAAGAAGTACTGGCCCAGCAGCGACGCTTCAAAGAGGGGCTCCTGCGCTATGTATTGACGGCGGACTGGCGGCATGCGCTCAGTGTGCCTTTCATTTATCCGGTACTTTTGCCCATGATCTTATTGGATTTTTTCGTGACCTTATACCAATGGGTTTGCTTTCCTTTGTATCGGATGGCACGTGTCAAACGGTCAGATTATTTCGTGTACGACCGCACGCACTTGGCGTATTTGAATCTGCTTGAAAAAATCAATTGTGCGTACTGCTCTTATGGCAATGGTCTGATCGCTTATTGCCGTGAGGTGGTGGGCTTGACAGAGCAATATTGGTGCCCCATCAAGCATGCACGTCGAGTCATGCAGACCCACCCTTATTACCACGGCTTTGCAGACTATGGGGATGCCGAAAATTACCAGACAGAGCTGTTGCGCTTGCGTTCTGAATTGACCAAGCTGCGTTCAGCCCAAGCGGGCGCAAACCTCTGAACAGCGCACTGTGTTTGCCAAAACCGCTGCGCACGCTGAACGTTTGGCAAAGGGTGTGTCACGCTATCGACACCCCGGATGACGGAAGCTGAATACAGTGAGCTTCATGAAAAAATTTGAAACCTTGGCCGATTTGGCCGCCTGCGTTGGTCAAGACGTGGCCATCACCGAATGGGTTGAGATCACCCAGCAACAAGTCAATCAGTTCGCTGATGCGACGGGGGATCACCAATGGATCCATGTGGATGTGGAGCGTGCCAAGCACGGACCATTTGGCGGACCGATTGCGCATGGGTTTTTGACCCTGTCTTTGCTGCCTCAATTTTTTGACAGAACCATTGATGTGGTCGAGGCACGCATGGGTGTCAATTACGGGCTGAACAAAGTGCGCTTCATGGCCCCCGTGTTGGTCGGCAGTCGTTTGCGTGCCCATTTGCATTTGCATTCGGTCACACCCATTGAGGGCGGTTTGCAGGTGCAGTGGAACGTGACGATTGAGCGCGAAGGTGCCGAAAAACCCGTCTGTGTGGCGGAATCGTTGGCGCGCCTTTACGTTTGAGTGCGGGCGATCTCTGCGCTCGCGCTGGCAAAACCGTTTTGCCGCCAGGCCTCGAACACGGTCACAGCCACGGCGTTGGACAGATTCAGACTGCGTTGGCCCTCGCGCATGGGCAGCTTGATGCGATGCGTTAACGGGAAGGTCTCGCGCAATTCAGGGGGCAGTCCGCGTGTCTCGGCGCCAAACACCAACCAGTCACCGGGTTGAAACCTCACTGTGTGGGCCACTGTGCTGCCCTTTGTGGTCAGTGCAAACATCCGGTCGGTCGCAGGTTGTTCGGAGGCGAGAAAAACCTCCCAGCTTTCGTGTCGTCGCAAAGAGGCGTATTCATGGTAATCCAGGCCTGCCCTGCGCATGTGTTTGTCGTCCACTGAAAAGCCCAAGGGCTCGATCAAATGGAGCGTGCAACCGGTGTTGGCTGCTAAACGGATGACGTTGCCCGTGTTGGGCGGAATTTCGGGTTCGACCAGGACAATGTGAAACATGGTCAATATTGTGCCTTGCCTTGACTCAGGACCATGAGCTATTTTCGGGTTTTAGCCTTGCACTTCTGCTTCTGTGCGCGCCAATACGAGCGCGCAGATGTGCGCTGCCCCCGCTTGTCGCAATGCCTTTGCCGCGGTATGAAGTGAAGCCCCGCTGGTCATCACATCGTCGATCAGGACGATCCGTCGGCCCTGAATTTGATGCACGCGCAAGGGGTCGACTGCAAATGCGCCCGCGAGATTGGACAGCCGCTCAGTTTTTGGCAGGATGCGTTGGGACACGGTGTGGCGCGTGCGCAAGAGCAGTGTGGCATCGGTTTTTTGCGGACTGAGTTGTTGAGCCAACAACAAGGCTTGGTTGTAACCTCTTTCGGACAACTGTTGGGTCGACAAAGGAATGGGCAGCACCCAGTCAGCCCCATCCAGCGCGTCTTCGGCACCTGTCGCGCTTAACATCAGTGTGGCCAAGGAGCCGGCCCAGCCGGCCTTTTGATGGAATTTGAAATCAGCGATTAATTGGTTCCAGGGCCAGCCATAGGCTGTCGCGGTCAGGCATTGGTCCAATGGCGGGGGGGTGCTCAGGCAAGTGCCACAACGTCGGGCTGGTCTGGGCAGGGGCAGGGCACAAGTGATGCATCGGTGGATCGGAGGGGCAAAACGGCTGATGCAGATGTCACACAATGGGGCTTGAGGCCAACTGCGGCAGATGGCGCAGCGACTCGGCAGCCAACCCCAAGTTCTGTCAGGGTGGTGCACCACAGGCGTTGAGCGTATTCCCCAGAACCATTTAGGCCACATGGAATCAATATACTGCCCCCATGGCTTGACCACAAGTGGTGCCTCATGATCGTTGTGTCGGGCTCATCTCTTTTTTTCTTTTGACCATGTCTGCACCTGAACATCCACCATCGCTTGACCCTGTTGCTGCAGCCCGCTGGGCTGTGCATTCGGTGTGCATGGCCTCGCCGTGGCTTCATGAGGAAGTGGCCTCCCGCATGCTGGATCGACTGGACTTCATCAAATTGCAGCCCCGCCAATGGGTGCATTGGGAGCCTTTGCGCGGTGGCTTGTTGGCCCATCAGGCTTTGCGAATGCGTTATCCAAAGGCCCAAATTTGGATCGGCAGCGCTCAAGCCCGGCAGGCTTTACAGGTGAAGTCTTTGGTGCAAGGTCGGTGGTGGCAAGTTGCACGGTGGATGGAGCCTCGTATTCAGGTGGGGGCGCTGCCAGAGGAGCAAGCGCAGATGTTGTGGGCCAATATGGTGTTGCACACCTCTGCTCATCCCCAGACATTGCTCAAGACCTGGCATCAGGCGCTGGCGGTGGATGGGTTCTTGATGTTTTCCTGTTTGGGGCCTGACACCCTTCGTGAGTTACGCGAGGCCTATGCAAAGCTGGGATGGCCAGAGCCTGCGCACGAGTTCACCGACATGCACGATTGGGGCGATATGCTGGTCGAGGCGGGGTTTGCTGAACCGGTGATGGACATGGAGCGGATCACCCTGACTTATGAAACACCAGAACGTATGCTGGCTGAATTGCGTGAGTTGGGGCGAAATTTGCATGTCAAGAGGTTTGCCGGTTGCCGCAGTCGTCGATGGCGCGAAGAGCTCCTTGCTCTGTTGAAAACGCTGGCACGCCCTGAGGATGGGGGGCGACTTTCCTTGAGTTTTGAAGTCGTTTACGGTCATGCTCTGAAACCACCGCCTCGGGCTAAACTCAGTGACCGCACGGAAATTGGCTTGGATCAAATGCGACAAATGCTTCGCCCCCCCGCACGGATACCTGACAAAGTTTGAGTTAAATCAAAACCCCTTCGTAACTCGGGTAAAATCCGCCCGAATTTAGCCAGAATGCGCACCTGAGGGCGTGTTAGGTTATTGAAAGTTGACGTGTGTCAAATCCTACGTACCAGTTCGCACAAGAGTCTGACTTGGCCATTCAGTGGCAGCTCAGGCGCAATTGCTCAGTAACACCGGCCCAGTTGGGCAGGCTGTACTTTTCGTTGTGTGCGCTGTCGTTGGGTATTGGCTTGTTCTTCTGGTTGCAGGGGGCCACTTTGGTATTGGCCTTTGCAGGCGTGGAGATCGCGCTCGTTGGGGTGGCTTTTTGGCCTATGCAAGGCATGCGGCGGATGGTGAGTGGATTTCACTGCAAGGTGCAAGTCTTGTTGTTGAGCGTGAATCCGCCGGACGCCGTGAGCGAGCAGAGTTCGCACGTCAGTGGGCGAGGGTCGAACCAAAGTCGGGTGACCACAGTCTGATCGAGTTGTCAGGCCAGGGGCGTTCGATTGAGGTGGGGCGTTTTGTGCGTCCCGAGTTGCGTCAAGTGCTGGCGCGAGAAATCAGAAGAGCGTTGCGCACTGCGTGACGCTGGTTGGCGAGGCCGGGCTGTGCTGGTCTTGTCCATGGTGTGAGTTCAACAGAGACTTGGAAGTTAGTGAGAACCATGAAGAATATTTCCAACCCATTGGCTTCGCTGCTGTCGCGCGCGAGCATTTTTGTCGGCGCTTGGCTGGCCTCTACCGCCCATGCGGTCAATGATTTGCCTGGCGGTCCTTCGGTCAATCAGCTGAACTTTGCAGCGCCAGTGACCAAAATCGCTGAAGAGCAGCATTGGTTGCACTGGATGATGTTGATCATCTGCACGGTGGTTTTTATCGCTGTTTTTGCAGTGATGTTCTATTCCATCTGGAAGCACCGCAAGTCGGTGGGTCACAAGCCGGCGACTTTCACAGAGTCGGTCACCGTTGAGATCGTTTGGACTGCTGTGCCTTTCCTGATCGTGATCTTGATGGCTTTGCCCGCAACCAAAGTGCTGGTGGCCCAGAAAGACACCACCAATGCCGATTTGACTGTAAAAGTCACGGGCTACCAGTGGAAGTGGGGCTATGACTACATCAAGGGCGAAGGTGAAGGCCTGAGCTACATTTCCACGCTCGATTCGTCGCAGCGCGCCATGTCTGACGCCGGCAAGCCAGAAGGCGATAACTACCTGCTCAAAGTGGACAATCCGTTGGTGGTGCCGGTGGGCCAAAAAGTACGTGTGATCACCACGGCCAATGACGTCATTCACGCCTTCATGGTGCCTGCTTTCGGCATCAAACAAGACGCCATTCCTGGTTTCGTTCGTGACACTTGGTTCCGTGCTGAGAAAACAGGCGATTTCTATGGTCAGTGTGCTGAGTTGTGCGGCAAAGAGCACGCCTACATGCCCATCCATGTGAAAGTGCTGTCTGCGCAGGACTACGCCGCATGGGTTGTGGCCGAGAAGAAAAAACAATTTGCCAAAGCAGATGATCCAAGCAAAGTTTGGGCTCTGGATGATCTGTCCAAGCGCGGTGAAAAAGTCTACGCGGCCAATTGTGCTGCTTGCCACCAAGCCAACGGCAAGGGCGCTGGTGCGATCAAGCCTGTTGACGGTTCTGCTGTGGTTCTGGATGCAGATAAATCCAAACAAATCGCGGTGATGCTCAATGGTCAGAATAATGGTGCCATGCCTGCTTGGAAGCAGTTGTCTGACACCGAAATCGCTGCTGTGATCACTTACACCAAAAATAACTGGTCCAACA
>CAYRBW010000006.1:0-765 GCA_964422575.1 uncultured Limnohabitans sp. | reverse complement strand
TCGCAAATAAGCCGTACCGTATACAAAAATCAAAGGAAATCAAGATGAGTGCCGTTCTAGACCATCACGATCACGCCCATGACGATCACGGTCACGCGCCTGCGGGCTGGCGTCGTTGGGTGTATGCCACCAACCACAAAGACATTGGTACTTTGTACCTGTTGTTCAGCTTTGCCATGCTCATGATTGGTGGCGTGCTCGCGCTGGGCATTCGTGCAGAGCTGTTCCAACCGGGCTTGCAAATCGTTAACCCTGAGTTGTTCAACCAGTTCACCACCATGCACGGCATCATCATGGTGTTCGGAGCGATCATGCCCGCGTTCGTGGGTTTTGCGAACTGGATGCTGCCTTTGCAAATCGGCGCGTCTGACATGGCGTTCGCCCGCATGAATAACTTCAGCTTCTGGTTGATGATTCCTGCGGGTGCCATGCTGGTCGGCTCATTCTTCATGCCTGGCGGCGCACCGGCAGCCGGTTGGACACTGTACGCACCTCTGACCCTGCAAATGGGCCCATCCATGGATGCCGGTATCTTCGCGATGCACATTCTGGGTGCTTCCTCGTGACCATCTTGAACATGCGCGCGCCCGGCATGACCTTGATGAAGATGCCCATGTTCGCCTGGACATGGTTGATCACCGCTTACCTGCTGATTGCCGTGATGCCCGTGTTGGCTGGCGCGATCACCATGACTTTGACAGACCGTCACTTTGGTACCAGCTTCTTCAACCCCGCTGGTGGTGGTGATCCAGTGATGTACCAGCA
>CAYRBW010000005.1:22940-30469 GCA_964422575.1 uncultured Limnohabitans sp. | reverse complement strand
CGCGGCCTGCGCATCGCCCGCATGATCGGCCACATCACGTACCTGAGCGACGACGTGATGAACGAGAAGTTTGGCCGTGAACTGCGCGAGGCCGTGACGCACAACGCTACAGGCTACAAATACTCCACACAAGAAGTCGAGTTCCAAATCGAAAGCTACCTACGCTACCAAGGCGACAAATTCAGCGAATACTTTGACGCCAACACCTATTTGCTGATCACCCGGGCGCTGGATTACTTTGACCCGGCCCGCGCCTTTGGCGGCGACCTGTCCAAAGCACTGGCCCGCGCCAGCTGCAAATTCTTGCTGGTCAGCTTCAGCACCGACTGGCGCTTTTCACCCGCCCGCAGTCGCGAGATGGTCAAGGCCCTGCTCGACAACCGCCGCGACGTGAGCTACGCCGAGATCGACGCGCCGCACGGGCACGATGCGTTTTTGCTCGACGATGCACGTTACCTGAACGTGGTGCGCTCTTACTTTGACAACATCGCGCAAACATTGAACGGAGGTGCCGCATGAGCGAGCCCTTGATCATGCAAGCCATGGCTCGCCTGGTGCCACACGGTGCCCGTGTGCTCGATTTGGGTTGTGGCGATGGGGCCTTGCTGGCCTACCTGCAAGAGCACCACGGCTGCACAGGCTATGGCATTGAGCTGGACGACGCCAATGTACACGCCTGTGTGCAACGAGGTGTGAACGTGATCCAGTTGAACCTGGATGAAGGCTTGAACATATTTGCCGACCAGTCGTTTGATGTGGTGCTGCAAATCGACACCCTGCAACACCTGCGCAATGCAGAAACCATGCTGCGCGAAACGGTGCGCGTGGGCCGTGTGGGCATTGTGGCCTTTCCCAATTTTGCACATTGGTTCAACCGCCTGAGCGTGCTGCAAGGCCGCATGCCCGTGACCAAACGCCTGCCTTACCAGTGGTATGACACGCCCAACATCCGCGTGGGCACCTTTGCCGACTTTGGTGACCTGGCCCGCAAAAACGAGCTGCGTGTGGTCGATGCCTTTGGCCTGCAACACGGGCAAGAAGTGCGTCTGTGGCCCAACCTGATGGCGGGCACGGCGGTCTACAAATTGCAACGCGGCTGACATGCCGCACACAGCCGTCAAAGCGAACACGCATCCACCCCATAGCCTTTGGCTGATCGCCAACTTGCTGGCCCAAATTTCATTTGGCTTGCTGGCCATGACCTTGTGCCTGCCCTCCATGCAGGAATGGGGCGCCATTTTTGACACCAACCAAGCCCATGTGCAGCTGACCTTCAGTGGCTATGTGGTGGCCTACGGAGCCTTGCAGCTGGTGTACGGGCCGCTGTCCGACCGACACGGGCGCAAACCCATGCTGATGCTGGGCTTGGTGGTGGCAGGTCTGGCCTCGGTCATGGCGGCACTGGCCAATGACATCACCACCCTCACCATGGCGCGTGTATTACAAGGTGCGGGCAGCGCCGCCAGCATGGTGGTCAGCCGCTCCATGGTGCAAGACCTGTTCACCGGCGCGCAACGCACCCGCGTCATGGCCTACATTGGCATGGCGCTGGGCATGTGCCCACCGCTGGCCACGCTGATGGGCGGGCAGATCCATGTGCGCTGGGGCTGGCAGCTCAACTTCGTGCTGCTGGCCGTGCTCGCCTTGCTGCTGCTTTTGGCCACCTGGTTCGGCCTGCCCCGCGTGGCCAAACCCCCAAGGGGTGAAAGCCACTGGCTGAGCGCCATGCTCAGCGCCTATGCGCGGCTGGTGCAAGAGCCCCGGTTTTTGCTTTACGTCGCCATCCTGGCTGCCACCACCGCCACGTTTTATGTGTTCCTCGGTGGTGCACCCATCGTGCTCAAAGGCTACGGTGTCGGACCCGATGGCATCGGCTGGTTCATCATGGCCGTGCCACTGTCCTACATATTGGGCAACTTCATGACCTCACGCCTGATCCAACGCATGGGCGAGACCCGTGTGATGGTCTGGGGCCAAGCCTTGACCCTGACCGGGCTGGTCGTGATGCTCGGCCTGGGCTTGGCGGGTGTTCAAACCGCGCTGGCGGTGGCCTTGCCTCTGCTGTTGCTCGGTCTGGGCCATGGTTTGCTCAACCCGCCCGCACTGGCGGGCACCGTGAGCGTGTTGCCCGCATTGGCCGGGTCGGCTGCGGCCGTGGCAGGTTTGATGCAGCAACTCACCGGGGCCATAGGCGGCTATTTGGTCGGGCTGGTGCCGCACGAAAGTGCGGTCAACTTGGGCTGGATGATGCTGGGCTTTGCCCTGATCGCCGCCATGGCACAATTTTTTCTGCACAAGCGCTGAGCGTGGTCTGCCATGCCTGCGGCAAAAACCCGCCGTGCCTGCGGCACATTCAGATCGACCGATTGAGTGACGCGAGAAGAATGCGAATGCCCCCTCCCCATTGGCCCCAGCGACATTGGACGGATCGATCCTTTTCCCAGAGATCAGCAGCCTGCTGACCTCTCTGGGCGTCGAGTATGACCACGGTGGGCTTAAAAACAGCGATTGAGCTCAAGCACTGCCTTATAACTTCCTAATGCAGGCTGCGTTAGGCTCCCATCATGACCTCTCAACATCTCAAACGCACTGGCGCTGCTCTGCTGATCTGGGGAATCGCTTGGTCTGCCATGACCATGTTGGAGCACAAACTGGATCTTGCCAACCTTGCCATGTTGCTTGTATTGGCCTCGGCGCTGTCCTCGTTATGGCTGACAGCTTGGACGAGCATGCTTGTCAGTGCTGTGGCCGTGTTGGCCTTCAACTGGTTTTTTATCCCTCCGAAGTTCACCTTCACTGTGGACATTTACCAAAACGCTCTGCTGCTGTTGGCATTGCTTATGGTGAACTGGATCATTGCAGGACTTGTCATTCGTCAACGTCATCTGACACAGGCAGCACGCACCTTGGCGGGTCAGGAAGCACGGCTTCGTCAATGGGGCGACACACTGCGTGATGCCAGCGACCCGGCGGCCCATGCCGCTGCCCTGCGCATGGCTCTTGAAGAGGCGACCGGCACCTCTGTGACGGTATTGGTATTGCGGTCGCTCGATAAAACAGACGAAACTGCGGCTTTGCTGCTTGGCGAAACCACCCATGAACAACGTTCTGGTCTGTCTCTGTGTGAACGAGAAGGCCATGCAATGGGGCCTGGAAGCGGTCGTTATGAACAGTTGGCTGACGTCTATCTGCCATTGCGAGGGCGCCGAGTCACGTTAGGCGCTGCACTGATCACCGGCTTGGGTGGTCATGCAAACGGGGCGCAGCTTAGACCCCACCTGCAGGCGCTGTGCGATCAAATGGGGAGTGCCTTGCAGCGCTCATTGATCACGGAACAGGAACAACAGGCGCGAGAACAAGCCCAGCTGCAAGCTGTGCGAAATACCCTGCTGACAGCCATCTCGCACGACTACCGAACGCCATTGGCCACCATCATGGGCGCTGCGTCGTCCCTACAGGAACAAGGTGAACGCATGGATGCCGATCAGCGGCGACGACTCGCCGCTGGCATCGTGGAAGAAAGTGAGCGCTTGGCGCGACTGACCGACAACACTTTGCAGCTCGCTCGTTTGGATGCCCCTGCTGTGACTTTGCGCTGCGACTGGGAGTCGACCGAAGAGCTTGTGGGTGCGGTGTTGCGACGCATTCGGCGTCGACCCGATGGAGGCCGTGTACGCGTTTGGGTGACGCCTCATTTACCCCTGCTGTGGTGCGACGCACTTCTGGTCTCGCAACTTCTGGATAACCTTCTGGACAATGGCCTCAAGTACAGTCCAGCCGATACGCTGGTGGAATTGCACGCCAAATGCGACAACGAGTTTTTGTTACTGACCGTCAGTGACCGTGGCCCCGGTATCGCTACATCGTGGCAAGAGAAAGTGTTCGAGGTGTTCCAGCGCGGCGAGACCGCGCCATCTCATCACCATGCAGACTTTGACCGCGGCGCTGGTGTTGGCTTGGCGGTATGCCGCGCCATTGCGCGGGCGCACCATGGCGAGTTGCTGTTGCGTTCAAGGGGCGAAGGTGGATGTCTCTTTGAATGCCGATTGCCCCTTTCAGGCCGTGGCCCGACGCCACCCACGGCACAAGTCCCTGAGGTACAAAAATGAGTCGACGCATCTTGCTGGTGGAAGATGACCGGGTGCTGCGCAGCGCTCTGCTTGAGGCTTTGTCGGTCGAGGGCTATGAACTGAAGACCGCCGCCAGCCTTGCCGATGCGCGGGCGCAGCTGCAGCACGCTCCGCCAGGCGAGTCCATTGACTTGATCGTGCTGGATCTGGGTTTGCCCGACGGGGACGGTCAATCGCTGTTGGCGCAAGTTCGCCGCAGCAGCAACACGCCCGTGATTGTCATTTCGGCCCGCCAGACCGAAGGTCAAAAAATTCAACTGCTTGACCAAGGTGCCGACGACTACTTGGTCAAACCTTTTGGCATCGGTGAACTGCTGGCACGTCTGCGCGTGGCCCTGCGTCATCGCGGCCACACCGCCGAACCGGCATTGCTGCATTACCAGCATGGTCTCTTGCAGGTGCACTTGAAAACCCGTCGAGTGCAACTGGCTGGTGTTGAAGTGCATCTCACGCCCACCGAATACACCCTCCTGGCACGCCTGGTACGGCAAGCGGGTCAAGTGGTCACACATCGCCAATTGCTGCAGGACGTGTGGGGGGCCGAGCACACAGATCAGACCCATTACCTTCGTTTGTACATGGGCCAGTTGCGCGCCAAATTAGAAACCGACAGCACCGATCCACAACACCTCCTGACCGAGCCCGGGGTGGGTTACCGCCTGGCTGAATCGGATGCCCATGTCTGAGTAGCCTCAGATACTTATGCGTTCCTAACGCTTTATGGGGCATCGTCGTGGGCATGTTCAGCGATGGAGCTTCCATGCAAAATTCCGCAACGTCCGCAACGTCCGCAACGCCCAACCCAGACGCGCAAACCCCTGGAAAACAGGGTCTGGCGACGCTCACATTGGCCGCCATCGGCATCGTCTACGGTGATATTGGCACCAGCCCGCTCTACACCGTGAAGGAAATTTTTGCGCCGCACACGGGGGTGCCTCTGGACGCGCTGCATCTGATTGGTGCGGTGTCTACCATTTTTTGGGCGCTGATGCTGGTGGTGACACTCAAGTATGTGATCCTGATTTTGCGCGCAGACAATCACGGTGAAGGCGGTGGACTGGCCCTGACGGCGCTGGCCGCACGCGCAGTCGAAAAACGTCCGGCGCTTCGCCGCAGTCTGCTGCTGTTGGGTGTATTCGGTGCCACCTTGTTCTACGGCGACAGTCTGATCACACCGGCCATTTCAGTGCTCGGGGCCATGGAAGGCTTGGAAGTTCTGACACCAGCGCTCAAGCTTTATGTCGTTCCGGCAACCATGGCCATTTTGATCGGCCTGTTCTTTATGCAGCGTTTTGGGACTGCCGTGGTCGGGCGATTCTTTGGACCCATCATCATTTTGTGGTTCGTCGTGCTGGGCGCAGTTGGGGTCTGGCATATTGCTCAGCAGCCCGCCATTCTGGCCGCCTTGAACCCAGTGCACGCATGGGAATTCCTGTCTGCTCGCGGTTGGCACATGTTCGCGGCTGTGGGCGCGATCGTTCTGGCGTTGACAGGTGCGGAGGCCCTCTACGCCGACATGGGCCACTTCGGCCGCAAGCCGATCCAAATCGCCTGGACCGGCTTGGTTTTGCCGGGTCTGGCACTCAATTATCTGGGACAAGGCGCACTGCTGATGGGCGATCCATCCGCCATCCAGAATCCGTTCTACCGCCTTTTCCCTGAAGCGTGGCTGATCCCCGCGCTTGTACTGGCCACATTGGCCGCCATCATTGCCTCACAGGCCGTCATTTCAGGGGCCTATTCGCTGACCAAACAGGCGATGCAATTGGGCTTTTTGCCGCGCATGCAGGTGCACTACACCAGCGCCCGCGAAATGGGCCAGATTTACATGCCAGGGGTGAATTGGGCGCTGTTGGTCGGCGTGTTGGCCGTCGTGCTGTTCTTCGGCAGTTCGTCGGCACTGGCCAGTGCCTATGGCATTGCGGTCACTCTGACGATGATGATCACCACCATGCTGACCTACTTTGTGGTCAAAGAATCCTGGCGTATGCCAGCGCCTTTGGCCATCGGTGCCACTGTCTTCTTTCTTCTCATCGATGCGCTCCTCGTGGCAGGTTGCGTCATCAAATTCTGGGATGGCGGCTGGTTTCCCCTCACGCTGGGTCTGGTGCTGTTCATTCTGATGAGCACATGGCGTCGCGGTCGCGAGTTGATGATAGACAGTTCACGTCGTGACGGCCTGTCGCTGCAAGACTTCATCGACCAGTTGGACCCTGGCAGCTTGAATAAAGCAGAACGTACCGCTGTCTATGCGGTTGCCGACCCAGAGAGCGTACCCCAAGCGCTGCTGCACAACCTCAAACACAATCAGGTGCTGCACGTACAGAACGTGATTCTCACGGTGCGTTTCCACGATATCCCTTGGGTGCCCATGGCGCGCAGAGTCGACATCCAAGCACTGGGTCATGGCTTTTGGCGTGTCACAGTGAACTATGGCTTCATGGATACACCGGACGTGCCGAAAGCCCTGGAATTGACCACGCCACACGGTTTGACGGTGCCACTTTTCGAGACCAGTTACTTCCTCAGCCGTGAAACTGTCGTGCCAACACCGGGGGCCGGCATGGCGAACTGGCGCGAAATTTTGTTCGCCACGATGAGCCGAAACGCAGGCGGTGTTGTGGAATTTTTCAGGTTACCGGGCAATGCAGTGGTGGAATTGGGCACCCGAATTTCCATCTGATCGCCGTATCACATCGAGTCTCGGACCTGACGAACTTGCTTGATGATCCCAAACAGCTCGACTTCTGCTGACTTTGATTTTTTTGATCTTCACTCGCTCACAAGTCAGTGGATATCGACTTTGAATTGGAACAAACCCACTTTGGTTGGCCTCATGCAGTGTGTTCCACGGCCCTTTGGGGCAAGTACACCCACCCAATCTAAACGCCTCAACCATGAGGCCTTGGACATTCAAGCACTTTCCCGCGCCGCTTGCAGCGCCTCGCGCAGCACTTTCAAATCCCCAATGTGGTTGGCCAATAGCAGGATCAGGCGGGCATTGAGCGCTTCGCTTTGTTCGTCGCTCAGGCCGTTGTGCGCTTCGATCAGGTGTTCATAAAACTCATCACCCGCTGAAAAGTCGCGAAAGAAGCGGCGGCCGGGTTCGTGGAAGTTGGGGTCTGTGGTCAGGGTGGTGTTCATGTCGGTGCTCTTGTTGCGGTTCAGGCGTGGCCGATGTTGAGTCCTGTCGCACGGGCCAAGGACGCTTGCAGCTTGGCGGTATCCAGCGTGCGCCAGCGGGCCACCACATGCTGGTCGGGGCGCAGCAAATAGGTGGTGCCGGGGGTGGCGTCATAGCGTTTGGCCACCAGGCCTTGGGCATCAACGATGACGCTCATGCCATTGATATCCATCGGGCGTGAGGCGACGATGAGGAGGGTCACTTTGACTGGGGGC
>CAYRBW010000005.1:0-22840 GCA_964422575.1 uncultured Limnohabitans sp. | reverse complement strand
GACATCGGGCGAAGGCACAGCGTCTAGAAACAGCAGCACCTGAAACCCCTTGCCCACCTGGTCGAGCAGCCAGGCGTCTTGGCCATTCACTTGCACAGGCGCGTCGTCCATGGGTGCACCGGGCACCATCTGGCCTGCGAAGGTGTCGGCGTCGGGGGTGTTGAGCACCGAGTCGATCAGGAAAGACGGCATGGACAACCGCCCGGAATTGACCAGCTTGCGCGCGAAAGGGTGGTGCTTGGCCAGCGCCAGCACCTGGTTGCGGAAGGTGCGGCTGGTGCGGCTCTTGGGTGTGATGAAGTCGGTCGAACGCGTCGAGTTCATGATGTTCTCGTCCGCCGCAAACTGCCGGTCGTGTGCGTAGGTGTCGAGCAGCTTCTCGTTGGCCTGGCCTTTGATCACCAGGCCCAGCTTCCACATCAAATCATCGGCATCCTGAAAACCTGAGTTGGCCCCGCGTGCGCCAAAGGGCGAGACCTGGTGTGCCGCGTCACCCACAAACAGCACACGGCCATGGCGGAAGTCGGTCATGCGGCGGCACTGGAAAGTGTAGATGCTGACCCACTCCAACTCAAACGGGCGCTCGTCGCCCAGCATGGCTTGCAGACGCGGGATGACTTTTTCGGGTTTCCTTTCTTCTTCCGGGTCGGCGTCCCAACCGAGCTGAAAGTCGATGCGCCAAACATTGTTGCTTTGCTTGTGCAACAACACACTTTGCTTGGGGTGAAACGGTGGGTCAAACCAGAACCAACGCTCGGCCGGGTAGTCGGCTTTCATGATCACGTCGGCAATCAAGAATCGGTCTTGGAACACGCGGCCTTCGATGTCCAGCCCCAAATGACGGCGAATCGGGCTGCGTGCGCCGTCGGCCACCACCAGCCAGTCGGCCTCGATGTCAAACGTGCCGTCGGGCGTTTCCACCGTCAGCGTGGCGTGGTCGTCATGGCGCGTCACGGCGGTGACCTTATGCTGCCAGCGGATGTCGGCACCCAGCGCCAATGCACGGGCGATCAGCATTTCCTCAATGTGGTACTGCTGCAGGTTGATCATGCCGGGGCGCTTGTGCCCTGCGTCGGGCACCAGGTTGAACTGGTAAACCTCGCCTTCATTGAGGAAGGTGCGGCCAATGTTCCAGCTCACGCCCAATTGGCAGGCCTGCTCGGCAATGCCCAGGCGATCCAGGATTTCAAGTGAACGCTTGGCGTAGCACACCGCCCGCGAGCCGACCGAGACGGTTTTGTCGTCATCGAACAGCAGCACATCCAAGCCCTGCAAACGGGCGTCAATGGCCGCGGCCAAACCCACCGGCCCCGCGCCAATCACGACCAGGGGTTTGCGCTGGAGCGGTGGGGTCATCAGGTCGACAGGCGCCTTGTAGGGGTAGATCGGGTTGGTGTAAGCACCCATGGGGGTCTCCGGCCGTGAAAAAACACCATTCGGTGCGACAGGCATTAATTTACTATAGATAAATCAATTTACCCATCCGTAATTGACTCGCTTGAAGGGCTATTGAACTTGGCATGCCATCACGCGCTGTTTTGACGCAAGACAGGAAGTGACGCTATGCTGGAGGCCTGTCTTTTGTATGACAACTTCATGACCCACCACTTTTCACCCGTGACCAGCGGTGCCCGGCTGTCAGACCAAGTGGCCGAACAACTGGCCACAGAAATCAAGCAAGGCCGCTTGATGCCGGGCGACAAACTGCCCACAGAAGCCCGTCTGGTGGCGCAATTTCAGGTCAGCCGAACCGTGGTGCGCGAGGCAGTTTCACGCCTCAAGTCTCTGGGCCTGGTGGACTCGCGTCAAGGCAGTGGTGTGTTCGTGAACCAGCAACTGCCCTTTGCACCGCTGAACTTCGAGGCCCGGCACGCCGCCTCTCAAGAGGCCGTGATCCAGATGGTGGAGGTGCGCCGTGCGCTGGAGGCCGAGGTGGCCGCCTTGGCCGCACAACGGCGCAATGCGCATGACATTCGGGCGCTCAAGCAAGCGGTGAAGGCACTGGACAACGCAGTCAAAGCAGGTGGCAACGGTGTGGCAGAAGACGTGAAGTTTCACCGCGCCATCGCCGATGCCACGCGTAACCCTTTTCTGATTCAGACACTCGAATACCTGGGTCAGTTTTTGCACGGGGCCACACAAGTGACGCGGGCCAACGAGGCCCGGCGTCTTGACTTTGCCACCGAGGTGCAAAGCGAGCACCATGCCATTTTGCAAGCGGTGGAGGCAGGCGATGCCGAAGCCGCACGGCAAGCCGCGGCCACACACATGGGCAACGCCATCGTTCGCATTCAACGTGCCCCGCCCGATTTTTGGCAACAAGAGGGCGAACGCTTGGCGCAGCCTCTGGTCAAAGGTCTGCGCGTTTGAAAATCTGAATCAAGCCAAGGGGCCGATTTACTCGACCTTGAGGTTGGCCGCCTTCACCACCCCGGCGTAACGCGCGAGGTCACGCGCCATGTCCCGGCCGAACCGCTCAGGGCCACCGGGACTGGCGGTGATGCCCAAAGCGTTCAGGCGCTCGTGCACTGCGGGGTCGTTCAACACCGCATTCAGCTCGGTATTGAGCTTGTCCACAATCGCCCTTGGCGTTTTGGCGGGGGCCAGCAAGCCCACCCAGGAGTTGATGTCGAAATCGGCGACGCCCGATTCGATGAAGGTGGGCACATCGGGCATGGGCGGCGCACGCTGCGCGCTGGACACTGCCACGGCGTGCAACTTGCCCGCCTTGACGTGCGAAATCGCACCCGCTAGAGCGGTGTAGACCAGCGGGATGGTGCCGCCCATCACATCAATCATGGCCTGACGCTGACCGACCGCCTGCAAGAAGGCATGGCCGCAGATGCCCGACTCAAAGGCATTGACACCCAAGAAGCCATGGCACAAGCCGTGGGCAAAATGCCACTGGGCCGCATGGCCGAACCCGAAGAAATTGCCCATGCGGTGGCGTTTCTGGCCTCGTCGAAAGCCCGTTACATCACCGGCATTTGCATGAGCATGGACGGTGCACTGAACCCGATGGTGGTGTAAGCCACAGACGGATGCGCGGCGGCGCGCCATGCTGGATGTGTCACTGCCCATGCCATTTCTTGGAGACCCATCACACCATGACGCATCCTCAAGCGCGGGCCCATCGCCTGCTGAACGCCCCCCGCAAATACATTGCTTGCGGCCTGTGGGTCTGGCTGGCCTGGGTGGGGATAGCCCAGGCAGAACCTGCACCGCTGCAAGCGGTGCCCGCAGTCGATGTGCCACGCTACATGGGCACTTGGTACGAGATAGCCAAGTACCCCAACTGGTTCCAAAAAAAATGCGTCAGCAGCACACAGGCCACCTACAGCCTGCAAGCCGACGGGCGTGTGCAGGTGCACAACCGCTGCAAAACCGACAAAGGCGAATGGAGTGAAGCACTGGGTGCCGCTCGGCAAGTCGGCGGACCGACTTCTGCGCAGCTGAAAGTGCGCTTTGCGCCCGAATGGCTCTCGTTCATTCCCATGGTCTGGGGCGATTACTGGATCATCGATCTGGACCCGCAATACCAGTGGGTGCTGGTGAGTGAACCACGGCGCGAATACCTCTGGGTGCTGTCACGCACACCACAAATGCCTGCAGCCACTTACCAGCAACTGCAAACCAAACTGGTGGCCTTGGGCTTTGACTTGAAGCGCCTCGAAATCACCCCCCCTTGAAGGCGATGCCTGAAAGAGCGAGCCTGGGGTTCGTCAAGGCACTTGAATCGTTTCCAGGTATTTGAGCAATGACACGATCCGGTTGCGCGCAGACCACTCGGCAGTGCGAGGTGAATCGCCCGGCTCCGTCATGGCGCGGGCCTTAAATTCATTGCCCCAAACAGGCATTTCACGCGAACCGTGCGGGCCAACCTGCGCCGACCAACGGCCGTCAATCACCTCCCACATCAACTCCTGAGGAAATTGGCCGCCATGGCGTTGTGCGATCGTGGTCAAGTCCGTCGGTGGCTTGACCAAAAACGAATGCACCGGGCCATCACCCTTGCCCGACACGCCGTGGCAACTGGCGCAGTTTTCCTTGAAGTCGACACGCCCCAAGCCGACCGATGTTTGCGCCCACGATGTGGCAGTGATGCACAAAATACTGGCGATCACAGCTTGGTTGAGGGTGTTGCTTGTCATGGGGGCTCTTTCTGTTGATTGGGAGCCTCATGATCTTTAAATCGTCGCTGCGCGTCTGTACGGTGTCGCGCCCCAAACCGCTTTCAGGCATACCATTAAACCGGTACGCCAATACCTTCACGGCGCGCAAAACTCAGTTTAGCGAGCCGCCAGCGATCACCGCATCGGCCAGGCCGTGCTGCCGATGCGCCACCAGCAAAACCAGTGCCCGCTGCGTCGCCGCCACTTGAACGCTGACAGGCCAGCTGGGCAAACTGGGGCCTGGCCAGTTGGCCGCTTGTTCGGGCAAGAGCGGCAGATGCACGAAGCCGCTGTGCACACCTTGCCCCGCCAACGCGTGCTGCAAGGCATAAAACACCTGGTTGCAAACAAAGGTGCCACCGGTTTGTGACACCGAAGCGGGAAAGCCCGATGCCCGCAAACCCGAGACCAGCGACTTGATGGGCAAGGTGCTGAAATAAGCCGCAGGGCCATCTGCGATCACCGGCACATCGATGGGTTGGTCCCCCGCGTTGTCAGGGATGCGCGCATCCATCACATTGATGGCCACACGCTCCACCGAGAAATCGCAGCGCCCCTCGGCTTGGCCCAGCGCCAGCACGATGTCGGGGCAATGGCGGGCCAGCGCAAACTGCAAGGCAGGCAGCGCCCGTTCAAACACGCAGGGCAACTGCACCGCCGCAATCTGTGCATCCTGCGAGCCGTCGAGCGTAGCGCCGTGCAAAGCACGCGCCACTTCCCAAGACGGGTTCAGACTTTGTCCGCCAAAAGGCTCAAAGCCCGTGACCAAGATACGCGTCACTGCTCAGCGGTTCAAGCGTTGAAGATCGAGACCGTCTTGGTGTTGAGGTAAGCGTCCAGCGCTTCGGGGCCACCTTCGGAGCCGTAACCCGAATCCTTGATGCCACCAAAAGGCAGCTCGGGCCAAGGTGCGGCAGGCTGGTTGACCCACAGCATGCCCACTTCGAGGCGTTGGCTCAGCAGGTGCGAGGTCTTGAGCGAGTTGGTGAAGGCGTAACCCGACAAACCAAACGGCAAGCGGTTGGCTTCGGCGATGGCGTCTTCGATCTTCTCGAACGAGCGGATGGCGGCGATCGGGCCAAAAGGCTCGTTGTTCACCACATCGGCGTCCAGCGGCACATGCGACAACACCGTGGGCGCAAAGAAGTGACCTTGTGTGCCAATGCGTTCGCCACCGGTGAGCACTTTGGCACCTTTGGCGCGGGCGTCTTGCATGATGGCTTGCATGGCCACCAGTCTGCGCTCGTTGGCCAAGGGGCCCATCTGGGTGCCTGCGGTCAGGCCATCGCCCACTTTGAGCGACTCGGCGTGCGCGGCCAAGAGGCGGGCGAATTCGTCGGCAATTTTGTGGTGCACCAAAAAGCGGGTGGGCGAAATGCAGACTTGGCCCGCGTTGCGGAACTTGGCAGCGCCTGCGGTTTTGACGGCCAGCGCGATGTCGCCATCTTCGGCCACGATGACCGGGGCGTGGCCACCCAACTCCATAGTCACGCGCTTCATGTGCTGGCCAGCCAAAGCCGCCAACTGCTTGCCCACGGGCGTTGAGCCGGTGAAAGTGATCTTGCGAATCAGGGGATGTGCAATCAGGTATTGGGAGATGTCAGCAGGTGTGCCGTAGACCAAACCGATGACGCCTTCAGGCACGCCAGCGTCGTGGAATGCACGGATCAACTCAGCGGGCGATGCGGGCGTTTCTTCGGGCGCCTTGACGATGATCGAGCAACCCGTGGCCAATGCGGCCGACATTTTGCGCACCACCTGGTTGACCGGGAAGTTCCAGGGCGTGAACGCGGCCACAGGCCCAAGCGGCTGCTTGAGCACCTGTTGCTGCACGTGAATGTTGCGTGGCGGCACGATGCGGCCATACACCCGGCGACCTTCTTCGGCAAACCATTCGATGATGTCGGCGGCCGACATGGCTTCGACCTTGGCCTCGCCCAGGGGTTTGCCTTGTTCTTGTGTGAGCAACTCGGCGATTTGCGGGGCACGCTCACGCATCAGGGCCGCGGCTTTGCGCATGATGGCGCTGCGCTCGTTGGCAGGCGTGTCACGCCAGATTTCAAAACCCTTTTGTGCAGCTTGCGCGGCACGCTCCAGATCAGGCACACCCGCGTGCGCCAAGCGGCCAATTTCGGTGCCGGTGGCCGGATTGAACACAGGCAGGGTGCGACCGTCTGCGGCATCGCACCACTGGCCACTGATGAAGAGTTGGGTCTTGGGGTAAGTCATGTTGTTTTCCTGAAATCGGTTGTCGCAGGCTCCGAGGACAAGGCCACCCGGGCAGAAGTCAAATTGTGGCCGGATTTCACGCCCACGTGGTCAAGCCCGAGACAGCCCCCGGACCGCACAGGACATTTTGTGCATCAGGCTCAAGCCGTTTGCAAAAACTTGGCCAGATGTTCTAGCAAGACATTGACCCGGTGCGGGATGTAGCGGTTGCTGGGCAAAACCGCATAAATGCCCAAAGCAGGCACCTCGAATGCCGACAGAATTTGCACCACCTCTTGTTTGGCCAGAAAGGGCTCGGCGATGAAGTCCGGTTGCAAGGTGATGCCCATGTCACGCGCAGCCGCCTGCGTCAGAGCCAGGCCATTGTTGGCGCGGATGCGACCGCGCACCGGAAACTGCTGCGCCCGTCCGTCCACCAGAAAAGGCCAAGTCGCCGAATTCATGGACATCGAATAAACCAGACACTCGTGGTGGGCCAGTGCTTGGGGATGCTGGGGCTCGCCGTGTTCAGAGAGGTAGCTTGGCGATGCCAGCGCGAGCAGTCGTACCGAGCCCAGGTGGCGCACGATGTCGCCCGGCTGCAGATCGGCGGTGATGCGGATGGACAGGTCGATGCCCTCCTCGATCAGGTTGGCTCGTTGGTCCGAGAAATCCATCATCAGCTCAATGTGGGGCTGCGCCTGCGCAAATTCGAGCAGAGCAGGCATGAGCCGCTGCAGGCCAAAGCTGATCGGCAATCCCAAACGGATGCGGCCACGAGGGACGGCGTTTTCTTCGTCCAAGCTGGACTCGGCGGCGTCCACCATGTTCAAAATGACGCGGCACTTCTCAAGATAAGCAGCGCCTGCGGCGGTCAAAGTCAGGCTGCGGGTGCTGCGGGTGATCAGTTTGATGCGCAGGTGCTTTTCGAGTGCGGCAATTTGGCGCGTGACCACCGAGCGGGCCACCTGCAATTGGTCGGCCACCGCGGTAAAGCTGCCCGCTTCGGCCACCCGCACAAAGATTTGCATCGCATCGAGTTTGTCCATTGTTGCTGATTGTGCAACAAATATTTGCTCATTCGGTTCTTTTTCAAACTGCCTGATCGGCCTACAGTTCAGGCCATCACCACCCCAAGTCCTGCTTGCCGCGGTCACTTCGACCGCGCCCTTTTGAGACCCAACACCATGCCTGCCCAACGTGCCGTTCTTTTTGTACCCCACGGTTCACCCATGTTTGCACTGCACCCAGGCGCGGCAGGCGCGGCCATGAGCCAGATCGCCGCAACCCTGGACACCCCGCGCGCCATCGTGGTGCTCAGTCCGCACTGGGACACTGCGCTGCCCACGGTCGGCACAGCCACACAACTCCAGACCCTCCACGACTTTGGTGGCTTTGACCCGCGTCTGTATGAGATGCAATACCCCGCCACAGGATGCCCCGAAGTCGCCGCCCAAGTGATGACCGCGCTGCAAGCAGCAGGCCTGCCCGTGGCGCAAGACGCCCAAAGAGGCCTGGACCACGGGGCCTGGATTCCGTTGCGCCAAATGTTTCCCGACGCCGACATTCCGGTGGTGCCGCTGTCCATGCAAAGCCACCAAGGCCCGGAACACGCCTACCGCGTGGGCCAGGCCCTGGCATCGCTGGCCACACAAAACATCCTGATCATGGCCTCCGGCAACGTCACACACAACCTGCGCGACCTCATGACGGTGAGCATGCAAGGCGGCCCCACGCCAAGTTATGTGCAGACCTTTGCCGACTGGATTCACACCCACATGGTGGCGCGTGATGTACCCGGACTGCTGGCCTATCGCCAACAGATCGCAGGCCAGCGTGCACACCCTACCGGCGAACACCTGTTGCCGCTGTTCACCGCACTGGGTGCTGCGGGTTCTGGCGCACAGCCAAAGGCATTTTTTCGGGGTATCAGTGACCATGTGATCGCCATGGATGGCTACACATTCCACTGAACCCACATTGAAAGACACACCCATGAACACCCACTACACCGCCTTGGCCAAAAGCCTGCACTGGTTGATGGCCCTGATGATTTTTGGCCTGCTGGCCTTGGGCTTTTACATGAGCGATCTGCCGCTTTCACCCGACAAATTGCAGTACTACGCTTGGCACAAATGGGCAGGCGTGAGCGTGTTTGTGCTGGTCTGGATTCGCCTGGCCTGGCGTGTGACACACCGCCCACCGGCCATGCCGGACAGCATGCCAGCCTGGATGCAATGGTCCGCCCATGCAGGCCATTTTTTGCTCTACGTGCTGATGATCGCCATCCCCTTGAGCGGCTGGTTGATGAGTTCGGCCAAAGGATTCCAAACCGTCTGGTTTGGCGTGTTGCCGATCCCCGACCTGATCGGCAAAGACAAAGCACTGGGACACACCCTGGCCGAATTACACGAAGCCCTGAACATCGGTTTGCTGCTGCTGATTGCTGGCCATAGCGCCGCTGCGCTGTTTCACCATGTTGTTCACAAAGACAACACGCTGCGCCGCATGCTGCCTGCACATTGATGGCCCACCCGTTTCAGAAGATTTCCATGAACACCGTTTTGAAAAACTTGCTGACCTTGACGGCCACTGCATTGGTTTTGCAAGCGCACGCCGCGCCTTACCAGTCCATCATGCCTGCCAAAAGCAGCGTCACTTTCAGCTACAAGCAAATGGGCGTGGCGATAGACGGGCACTTTAAGAAATTTGCAGCACAGCTGAACTTCGACCCTGCCAAGGCCGAGCGGGCCAAGGCCAGCTTGGAGGTCGATCTGGCCAGCGTCGACACCGGCTCGGGCGAAGCCGACCAGGAAGTGGCGACCAAGTCATGGTTCAACACGGCCGCTTTTCCGAAAGCACAGTTTGTTGCCAAACAGATCAAGCAGACCGCCCCCAACCAATACGAGGTGCAAGGCACGCTGAGCATCAAGGGGCTGATGCGCGAGGTGAAGTTTCCGATGAGGCACACCGGACAAGGCAAAGATGGACTGCTCACCGGCGGCTTCACGATGAAGCGCGCCGACTACAACATCGGCGAAGGCATGTGGGCCAAGTTCGATGTGATCGCCAACGAGATCCAGGTCCAGTTCTCGATCGCTGCTCAATTGGGTCAATGACCCCGGCCTCAGCCATGCACTTTTTGTTTTTCCTTTTTCCATTCACAGGAGCATTCCCCATGACATCGTTCAAAAAAATCACCGCCGCTTTGGCTTTTGCATCATTGGCCGCAGGTTCTGCCTTGGCCGCGCCCGTGACTTACAACGTGGACGGCTCGCACACCTTCCCGCGTTTTTCGTATTCGCACTTTGGCTACTCGACCCAACTGAGCAGCTTCAACAAAACCAGCGGCACCGTGGTGTTGGACGCCGAAGCCAAGACCGGCGCGGTGGACATCACCATCGACATGAAATCAGTCAACACCGGCTTTGCAGACTTCAACAGCCATATCCAGGGCGAAGACTTCTTGGACACCACCAAGTTCCCCACAGCGACTTTCAAGTCCACCAAAGTGGTGTTTGAAGGCAACAAGCCCAAAGCCATCGAGGGCAACTTGACCATCAAAGGCATCACCAAGCCCGTGACCCTGACGGTGACCAGCTTTCAGGCCATGCCCCACCCCATGATGAAAAAGCCGGCCTTGGGTGCCAACGCCTTCACCACCATCAAGCGCACCGAGTTCAATGCAGGCAAATACGCCCCTTATGTGGGTGATGCGGTGCGCATCGACGTGGCCATCGAAGCCGTGGCCCCCTGATCGCCACGCCTGGCCAAGCCGGGCATCACCTCTGGGCGCAGCTTCAGTCGATCTTTGCGCCCGAAGCCTTGACCACCTGCGCCATGCGCAGGTAGTCCGCAGCCAGCAGCTTGCCAAAATCGGCATTGCTCAGGTCACGGGGCTCAATGCCTTGTTTGTCCAGCCGCTCCAAAATCACCGGGTCCTTGAGCAACTTGCTCACCGCCGCATGGATGCGGTTGGCCTGCTCAGCGGGCACACCTGCCGGACCAAGAAAACCAAACCACGAATCGAACTGGTAACCCGGCAAGCCACTTTCGGCAATGGTCGGCAAGTCGGGCAGGTATTTGCTGCGCTTGGGCGAAGTCACGCCCAGCAAACGCACACGGCTGTCCTTGGCAAAGGCCATCGCGCCAATGCTGGCGGCGATCACGGCCTGGGCTCGGCCGGACAACACTTCATTGATGGCTTCGCCCGTGGCCTTGAGCGGGATGTGCACCACATCAATGCCCGCCAGCCCCGTGAAGTAAGCCATGGCCAAGTGCGTGGCACTGCCCACGCCCGCCGTGGCGTAGTTCATCTTGCCGGGGTTGGCTTTGGCATATCGGATGAATTCCGCGGCGGTCTTAGCGGGCACATCAGGGTGCACCATGAGCACATAGCTGGCACTGCCAATGTGGGCCAGTGGCGTGAAATCTTTTTGCGGGTCGTAGGCCAACTTGGTGTACAGCGATCCGGCGATGTTGTGGCTGGCCGCAGCGGCCACCATCACGGTGCCATCGGCCTCAGCACGGGCCACATAGCCGGTGCCCACGGTGCCGCCTGCACCGGCACGGTTTTCCACAATCACCGTCTGACCCAAGGCCACGCCCATTTCCTGCGACAACGCGCGGGCCAGGGTGTCCTGCACGCCACCGGAGGCAAAAGGCACGACGATGCGCACCGTTTTGGTGGATTGGGCCTGTGCCAAACCCACTGCGGACAGCATGGCCATGCCGAGACTGGAAGCCAAAATTTCACGACGTTGCATCATCTGAGTTTCCTTAAAGTTCGATCAAACCGTTGATCCATCAGCCCACACACACCCGGTCGGCCAAGCGGCGCATGAAGCGTTCGCACCAGGCCAATTGTTCGAGCGTGACCCATTCGTTAGGCTGGTGCGCCTGCGCAATGTGGCCAGGGCCGCACACGATGGTGGGCACACCGGCTTGGTGAAACAGCGCAGCTTCTGTGCCAAACGACACCTTGCCAGCGCCACTGGCCGGCTCGACCTCGGCGCAATCAAAACACAGTTGCGCGATCTCGCTGTCGGCGTCCGTGGCAAAACCGGGCAACACCGATTTGAGTTCGTGCGTGATGCCGGTGTCTGGCGCCACCGCTTGCATGGCGGGCACCAGGCTCTCGCCAAAAGCTTTGGCGCGGGCAAACAAATCCTCGGGCGTGTTCATGTGGTGGTGGCGGATTTCCCAAGTCACCTCGCACTGTCGCGGGATGATGTTGAGCGCCGTGCCGCCCTTGATCACGCCGGTGTGCACCGTGGTGTGCGGCACGTCGTAGATGGGATCAAAGGGACCGTTTTGCACCAGCTCGCGGTGCATGCTTTTGAGATTGGCGACAAACTCACAAGCGATCTCAACCGCGTTCACGCCCAGCGGGGTCAGCGACGAATGCGCCTCAAACCCATGCACCGTGGTTTTGTAAGCGTGCTTGCCTTTGTGCGCAATGACCACCTGCATGCCGGTGGGCTCGCCCACGATGCAGCCCGCAGGCTTGAAACCCTGAGCCTGCATGTCGGCGATCATGCGGCGCACACCAATGCAGCCCACCTCTTCGTCGTAACTGAAGGCCAGATGGATCGGGCGCTTGAGTTTGCGCTTGAGCAACTCAGGCACCATCATGAGGCAGGTTGCGCCAAAACTCTTCATGTCAGTCACGCCCCGGCCATACATCTTGTCGCCGATGACCGTGACCTTGAACGGATCGGTGTCCCAAGGCTGGCCATCCACCGGCACCACATCGGTGTGACCCGAGAGCACCAGACCACCCACTTGGGTTCCGCCATCGTGTGCGGGCAGTGTGGCCCACAGGTTGGCCTTTTGGCCGCTGTCATCGTAAGTACGGCTGCAACGGATGCCCAGGTTGTTCAGATACGCCTCGGTCCAGTCCAGCAACGCCAAGTTGCTGTCACGCGAGACGGTGGCAAAGGCAATCCATTTTTCAATCAAGGGCAAAGCGGTCAAATCGGCGGCTTGCACATTCGCCAATGCGGCGCGTGAGAGTGGGGCATTCATGCGGGGCTCCGTCTAAAAATGGGCTTGAGCTAAATCAGTTTTATCTTACAGGGCCATGCTTCTGACCGCGTCACGTTGCCGACAGGTCCGTCGGACAGCCAGGCCTAAAGTAAGCTGATCATCTATTGCCATTTAGGAGATGCTATGGCCATCTATGAGCTGCGCACCTACAGCGTGATCGTCGGAAAAATGACCGAAGTCATCTCGCACTACAAAAATGAAGGATGACCTGCGCTGGCCAAACACCCCCAAACAGCGCCCTGGGGGTCGCAGCCCTGAAGCTAAAACTTGGCTTCAATTGAGCAGAAGGCGGCCCGAAAATTCTGACCACACGGTCTAGGGTCGCACTCAGGAGGCCTTGCAAAACAAAGTCCATTTGCAAATACAAGTAGCCCAATCATGAATTTGGCAAATATTTTCACAGTGATGATTCGTCTTTGTTTTTTGCCTACCGGGCAAATCTGTGCGCAGGCAGCACGGGAAAGTCTCTCGAGGCTTTCCCGTGGGGTCTACCGATTTCCTTGATGTTTACGCTTTAGCCACTTCCTGTCGACGCCAGACTTCTCGAAGTTGCCGCGCATAACCGGCTTCATATCTGAATCTGCGAGCATGTGGAATTCGTCAACAGATTCAGTCAGTTTTTCTTGCACCATTTGATCCCACAGCTGCTCATGTGATACACGTGAAATCGTCAAGCGCTTCTCTGTCAATTGTCCAAAGCAGGCCTTTCACCTACAACGCCCGTAGCAAGACCGCTGCAGAGAAGCCGATCTAAAGTACTTAAACCTTCAATGGGTGTGAAAAACTGACGCTTGGCTCTGCGATCTTTGGCTTTTGGCAAAGAATTGTCTTGCAAGCAAAAAGCCTTCAATGTAATTGAGCGTGATGGCTTCAGAAATCATGGCCGCACACGGCAAGTCGTGCCATTTGCTGTTCAACATCAAGGCGTTTGAGTTATAGACAAACACTTGGTATTTTTGACACAAATTCTCGAGAAGCCACATGGGTGTGCTTTGCAACCAAGTGCTGCGCGCGTCAATGAAAAGCGTGTCGACACCGTTGTTCATGTCCAACAATTCCATGGGGTGCGACATCAAACGGATCAAGGTCCCAGCCTCCACCTGCTGGATTTTGGGGTCCAAGTCATGATCATGATGGAAGATGCCAATGGCATTGGCTTTTTCTTTCTCGGTCGCGGCGTAACCATGCTTCTTCATGAAATCGTCCAGCGATTGAACCGCAATGCGCCGGTGCCCCCCCTTGGGTACGCATCGCCTGCAGTTCACCCGAGTCCACCCGCTTTTGCACGCTTCCAATGGACAAACTCAACTTGCGTGCCACTTCAGAGGTGGTCAGAAATTCTTTTGTGTTGAGGCTCATATTTGATCTCGTATCCAGTGCAAAAATGGTTTTTCACATTCTCAAACTCGGCGCATCAAATCAAAGAAAGAAAGAGATTTCTTAAAATTATTTAACAATTTTCACTGATATCAATGTCCGAGCAGTGGGGCTTGACCTATCCGTCAAGCCCCATGAACTCACAGAATTGGCAGCAAATTGAGGGGGTTCAATGGCCACGGTTGGTAGCTGAACTGAGCATCGGCCACCAACATGTGCGCACCATCGCTGAGCTGAGCTTGTGCATGGCCAAACACATGCACGCCAACCGCAGGGGTTTGAGCGACACCGTCGCTGACCAAACTAATGGAAGTGATTCCCAAATCCGTCAAGCTGCGCATTTCGCCTCTATCGGCCACACCGTTTTGGTTGCCATCTTGCCACGCGGCAAACTCTGCAAACTGGGCATCACTGAGGTTGAACTGACCGTCGTGGTTGGTATCAAACGCTGCAGCCAAGCCCTGCAAGTCTGTGTTGCCACCGTATTGTGCAAACGCATACTGCTCATGGCCATGAATGGCTTGGTCATGGTATTTGTCCCACACCAAGACCCCATCTTGGGCCGCTGTCCAGGCGGTATGCTCCAACGCCCCATCGCCATTGACATCAAGGTTGATGTGGCTGTAGCTGATGAGGCCATCGCCATTCAAATCCAGCGCAACAGGCGCAACATGACCTGAGCCATTCACCGTGACAACTGTGCCGGATGGTGTTGTCAGAAAATTGCCAGCAACATCTGTGATCCAGAGCTGATACGTACCGGCATCCAGCCCACTGGTGCTGATGCTGGCCAGCACATTGGCATGATCAAGCGCAACAGGGTTCCACAAATTATTGGCTGCACCCGTGATGCTGACCTCATCGACCACGTTCACGGACGTATTGACCAAATACGCTGTGCCAACTTCATCCCCTTGCGCCCAGGCTTTTGCTTGTGTCGGTGTGCCATCTGCATTGAAGTTCTGCACGTAAATGCTGAAATCACCGCCTGCGGCATCTTGACCATGCCAAGTCACCACGTACGCGCCCGATGGGCCTACTGAAGTGATTTGGGGTTTGCTGTCATACCCTGTCGTATTGCCCGTCGCCTCCAACTGCACCGCTGCACCCACTGGCGACCCACTGGCATTGAAGTTCTGCACGTAAATGCTGCCATCACCGCCTGCGGCATCTTCACCAAACCAAGTCACCACGTACGCGCCCGATGTGCCCACTGCGGTGATTCGAGCGGAGGCATCATCTCCTGTCGTATTGCCCGTCGCCTCCAGCTGCACCACTGCACCCACTGGCGCTCCATTGGCATCGAAGTTTTGCAGGTAAACGCTACGGTCACCGCCTGCGGCATCTTGACCAGCCCAAGTCACCACGTACGCGCCCGATGTGCCTACTGCGGTGATTTCAGAGCCGAGATCTCCTCCTGTCGTATTGCCCGTCGCCTCCAGCTGCACCACTGCACCCACTGGCGCTCCATTGGCATCGAAGTTCTGCACATAAACGCTGGTGTCACCGCCTGCGGCATCTTGACCAACCCAAGTCACCACGTACGCACCCGATGTGCCCACTACGGTGATTTCAGAGGCGACATCTCCTCCTGTCGTATTGCCCGACACCTCCAACTGCACTGCTGTGCCCACTGGCGACCCACTGGCATTGAAGTTCTGCACGTAAATGCTCATGTCACCGCCTGCGGCATCTTGACCAACCCACGTCACCACGTACGCGCCCGATGTGCCCACTGCGGTGATTCGAGCGGAGGCATCTTCTCCTGTCGTATTGCCCGGCGCCTCCAACTGCACCGCTGTGCCCACTGGCGCACCACTGGCATTGAAGTTCTGCACGTAAATGCTGGCATCACCGCCTGCGGCATCTGGACCAGCCCAAATCACCACGTACGCGCCCGATGTGCCTACTGAAGTGATTCGGCAATCATAGTCATACCCCGCCGTATTGCCCGTCGCTTCCAGCTGCACCGCTGTACCCACTGGCATACCACTGGCATTGAAGTGCTGTACGTAAATGCTGGCATCACCGCCTGCGGCGTCGTCACCAAACCAAGTCGCCACGTACGCGCCAGCTGTGCCTACTGAAGTGATTCGGCAATCATAGTCATACCCCGCCGTATTGCCCGTCGCTTCCAGCTGCACCGCTGCACCCGCGGGGGCTCCACTGGCATTGAAGTTTTGCACGTAAATGCTGTCATCACCGCCTGCGGCATCTGGACCATACCAAGTCACCACGTACGCGCCCAATGTGCCCACTGCGGTGATTTGAGGCTCGTAATCATCTCCAGTCCCATTGCCCGTCGTCTCCAAGGGCACTGCACTGGCCGCCGTCAAAAGAACTTGTGTCGGTGTGGTTGAGTCTTCTTGCCACACTTGCAGGTTACGACCGACAGTGCCGATCGTGCCTGCTGCATTGGTTTGTCTGATCTGGATGTCACCAACAGCAAATGTGGTGTTCTCTGGCAAATCAAAGGTGTTGCTGCTGCCATTGTTCCAATTGATACCCCCATCCAACGAGTACGCCCATGTCGCGCCCGGTTCAAGTCCCGTGACATTGACGACGCCGTCATTCGTGATGTGGTCAGTTGAACTGCTGCCCGTGTCTCTGGCCAGCGCAAAGCTGGGGGCAGGCGGCAATGTCACGGTCACCGTATTGCCGATAGGGAGGGACACGTTGCCTGCCGCGTCAACGGTGTACAAGAAATATGTCCCCGAATACAAGCCACCTGTTCCGATCAACGCGGCGGTATTGGCTGCGGTCAACGCCACCGAATTCCACAATCCACCGTCAGCCGTCGTGATGCTGGCCCAATCGGTGACCGAAACTGAACTGTTAACCAAATAGGCTATACCGACCTCGGTGCTTTCAACGGGGTAAGCCAAAGAGCCATCGGCAGCAAAGTTTTGTACGAAAACACTGTCGTCACCTCCCACATCAGTACCCTCAAAGGTCACCGCATATGCACCCGCATTTCCAACGGATTTGATTTCAACCGTTTCGTGGCTGCTGATCAGTGTGGTGTGCTCAGGGTCCAACTCCAACACAGCCCCGGCAGGCAGGCCTTCGGCGTTGAAATTTTGAACATAGACCTGCAAATCATTCGCAGCATTTTGACCAACCCAAGTGACTGCGTAAGCACCTGCAGTACCGACCGCCGTGACTTTTGGACCTATGTCTTGCCCCAAAGTATTGCCCAGCGCTTCCAATTTCACTGCTGCACCAATGGGTACACCACTTGCATTGAAATTTTGAACATAAACGCTTGCGTCGCCATCATCAATGTCATCCCCCTGCCAAGTCACGGCGTAAGCACCCGCAGTTCCAACAGCTGTGATTTGAGGGAGTAAGTCAGCTCCGGTTGTATTGCCGGTGGCCTCTAACTGCACAACGGCTCCAATAGGTGCTCCGCTGACATTGAAGTTCTGTACAAAAGTACTTGTATCTCCGTCCATATCAACGCCCTGCCAGGTGACCACATAGGCTCCAGAAGATCCAATGGCAGCAATTTGAACAAACTTATCGTCCGCCTCAATGCCTGGCGCCTCCAACTTCACGGTACCGCCAACAGCGGCACCACTCGCATTGAAGTTCTTCACGTAAATGCTGTAATCGCCCCCTGCCTCTACCCCCATCCAAGTCACCACATAAGCACCAGACGTTCCAACGGCGATGACTTTGGCCGACTCATCTGATCCACCTGTATTGCCCGTAGCCTCCAGCTGTATCGCAGAACCAACAAGGGCTCCACTGGCGTTGAAGTTTTGCACGAAAATACTCAGGTCGCCACCGGGTGCGTCTACCCCTGTCCAGCTCACAACAAATGCACCTGCTGTACCAACAGCAGTGACCTGTACCTCGGATTCAGCTGCTGTAGTAGTTCCGGTGGATTCCAACAAAACGGCCGTGCCAACAGGAGCGCCACTGGCATCGAAACTTTGTACATACACACTTTGATCGCCACCTGCTGCATCTTGACCAATCCAAGTCACCACAAAAGCACCCGTTGCTCCAACTTTGGTAATTTGAGGTGCCGCATCGTTTCCTGTCGAATTGCCTGTGGCCTCCAATTTCACGGCCACACCCTCAGGCATACCATTGGCCATGAATTTCTGCACATAAACACTGAAATCACCACCGACTGCATCTTGTCCAGCCCATGTCACCGCATAAGCCCCCGTTGAGCCAATCGCCGTCATTTGAGGCTGACTGTCCGCAAGCGAAGTCACTCCGGTCGCTTCGAGCAGGGTGATCGGGAACAGTGTTGCCACGGGCGGGATTGAGTCTTCCTGCCACACTTGCACATTGGAGCCAACCGTACTGAGGTTGCCGCCCGCATCGGTTTGGCGCACTTGTACCGCACCGGCGGTGTAAGTCGTGTCATCCCGTAAATCGAAGCTGGCCCCTGAGCCTGTAGCCCACGTCAGCCCGTTGTCGAGCGAATACTCCCAAGTTGAACCAAGCGCCAAGCCCAACACGTTGACGGTATTGACGTTCGTCAAGCCATCACCCGCACTGCTGCCTGAGTCATAGGCCAAAGAAATGCTGGGGGCTGGCGGGCCCGACACAGTGACGGCGCTGGTCGATACCAGTGACAAGTTCCCTGCCAAGTCGACTGCATACAAATGGTAAGTTCCTGCTGCCAATCCTGTGGTGCTGATGGCGGTGGCTGCATTGGCTGTGCCCAGCGTCACGCTGTTCCACATGCTGTTGTCAGCGCCAGTGATGCTGGCTTCATCGGTGACGACAACGCTGTCGAGTACCAAATAACCTGTGCCCACATCAGTGCTTTGCCCACGCACGCCTACAGGCGTGCCGTCTGCATTAAATGCTTGCGCATAAACGCTGTAGTCACCGTTGTTTGCAGCGGCGTCTTGTCCATACCAAGTGACCACATAAGCACCATCGGTGCCTATGGCGGTGACTTGACAATCCACATCGTCGCCCGAGCTGTTACCAGTTGCTTCAAGCTTGACTGTGATGCCGATGGGCACGCCGTTTGCGTCGAAATTTTGGACATAAACACTGTAGTCACCGCCGACTGCATCTTGTCCATACCATGTGAGCACATAAGCCCCCGAACTGCCAAGCGCGGCAATTCGTGGCTCATAGTCTTGACCGCTGATGTTGCCCGGTGCTTCCAGCTTAACAGCCGCACCTGTTGGGGCACCTGCGGCATCAAAGTTCTGCACGTAGACACTGTTGTCACCCCCTGTTGTGTCTTGCCCATACCAGCAAACCACATAGGCACCGCTGCCACCGATTGCAACCACCTGAGGTGGCAGGTCGTGTCCACCCGTGGTGTTCGTCGCTTCCAGTTGTACTGGGGCACCCGACGGGGCACCACTCGAATCAAAGTTTTGCACATAAACACTGTAATCATCGCCAACAGCATCTCTGCCAGCCCAGGTGACCACATAAGCACCATCGAAACCGATCGATGTGATTTGAGGAGCATAGTCGTCCCTTGAGCTGCCTGGTGCTTCCAACACGATGGGCGAACCTTGCGCATTGCCAGCGGCGTCAAAGTTTTGCACATACACCTGGTATTGGCCAGATACATCGCTTGGCCATGACACCACATAGGCGCCACTGCTACCCACTGCAGCAATAACCGGGTTGTAATCGCGACCGACCGCCTGTGTCGTACTCGTTGCGTCCAGTTGAATTGTTGACCCCGAAGGTTGACCTGATGCGTCAAAATTCTGCACGTAAATGGGTTGATGGCCAGTTGCACTGTCTTCACCACGCCAGGTCACTACGTATGCACCACTCCCTCCGATGGCAACGATTTGAGGGTCGTTGTTCATTCCTGTCGCTAGCGCATCACCATCGAGCAAAATTGCAGCACCGTTGGCTGTCCCGTTGGGGTTGAATTTTTGAACATAGATTTGGTTATCAGCAGCGGCACCTTCGTTTTGCCATGTCACCACATAAGCACCCTCAGTGCCAATGACGGCAATTTGTGGCGTCGAATAATCACCAAGACGTTGACCAACCCCTTCGAGCTGAATGGCGGAACCGATGCGCTCACCCAAAACATCAAATTTTTGGACATAAGCACTCTCGCCACCAGCGAGGTTTGCACCGTACCACGCCACCACATAATCGCCATTGACGCCCACCGCAGTCACTTCGGGGTTGGCATCCAGCCCCAAAGTGTTGGCGGTAGCCTCTATCAGCGCCGCACCCACTGCTGCTGCACTGGGGTTAAGTGTCGCGGTTGGCGCGTCTGAGTCTTCTTGCCAAAGCTGAGCGTTTTGACCGATCAAGCTCACGCGCCCATCCACACCCACTTGCTTGACTTGCAACTGACCCGTCGCGTAGGTGGTGTTATCGGCCAAATTGAAGCTTGAACCTGTCCCCGTCAACCAAGTGGTTCCGCCGTCCATCGTGTATTCCCACGTGCCCCCTGCTTGCAGGTGAAGTACATCCACTTGATTCACATTCGTAATACGGTCATTGCTTGAAGCGCCTGAATCATTGCGCATGACCAATACTGGGGTTGCGGGTGGCGCCAAGGTAATGGCATTGCCAGACACCAAAGAAAGGTTACCCGCCGTATCGACGGCATACAGATGGTAGGTACCAGCCTGCAAACCCGCCGTGTTGATGCTGGTGTTGCTGTTGGCTGAGGCAAAGGTCACCGCATTCCATGCGCTGTCAGCAGCACTGGTGATGCTGGCTTCATCGGTCACCACCGTGCCGTCCAACACCAAATATCCGGTGCCAACTTCGGTGCTTTGTCCATTGACAATCGCTTGTCCATCGGCATTGAAGTTCTGCACATAAATGCTGATATCACCTCCTGCGGCATCTTGACCAGACCAAGTCACCGCGTACGCGCCAGCTGTGCCCACTGCCGTGATTTGGGGAAAATAATCAGCACCATCTGCTTTTCCCGTCGCCTCCAACTGCACCGCTGCACCCACTGGCGACCCACTGGCATTGAAGTTCTGCACGTAAATGCTGAAATCACTGCCTGCGGCATCATGACCCATCCAAGTCACCACGTACGCGCCCGCTGTGCCCACTGCGGTGATTTGAGGGTTGGCATCATTCCCTGTCGCATTGCCCGTCGCCTCCAACTGCACCGCTGCACCCACTGGCGACCCACTGGCATTGAAGTTCTGAACGTAAATGCTGTTATCACCGCCTGCGGCATCTTGTCCATACCAAGTCACCACGTACGCGCCCGATGTGCCCACTGCAGTGATTTGAGGGGTTTCATCAAGCCCTGTCGTGTTGCCCGTCGCCTCCAGCTTCACCGCTGCACCCACTTGCGCTCCATTGATATCGAAGTTTTGCACGTAAATGCTACGGCCAAAGCCTGCGGCATCGTCACCAGACCAAGTCAACACGTACGCGCCTGCTGTGCCTACTGCCGTGATTTGGGGAAAATAATCATTACCATCCGCTTTTCCCGTCGCCTCCAGCTTCACCGCTGCACCCACAGGGGCACCACTGGCATTGAAGTTCTGCACGTAAATGCTGAAATCACTGCCTGCGGCATCATGACCCATCCAAGTCACCACGTACGCGCCCGATGTGCCCACTGCGGTGATTTGGGGGGTGTCATCAGACCCTGTCGTATTGCCCGTCGCCTCCAGCTGCACCGCTGCACCCACTGGCGCACCACTGGCATTGAAGTTCTGCACGTAAACACTGTTGTCATTGCCTACGGCATCTTCACCCCGCCAAGTCACCACATAGTCACCCGCTGTACCGACTGCCGTGATTTGGGGCTGAATATCACTCCGTGTCGTATTGCTCGTCGCTTCCAGCTGCACCGCTGCACCCACTGGCGACCCACTGGCATTGAAGTTTTGCACGTAAATGCTGTTATCACCGCCTGCGGCATCTTGTCCATACCAAGTCACCACGTACGCACCCGATGTGCCAACTGCGGTGATTTGAGGTGCGTAATCATTTCCTGTCGCATTGCTCGTCGCCTCCAGCTGCACCGCTGCACCCACAGGGGCCCCACTGGCATTGAAGTTCTGCACGTAAATGCTGGCATCACCGCCTGTAGCGTCTCGACCATACCAAGTCACCACGTACGCACCTGTTGTACCCACTGCGGTGATTTGAGTTTCGAAATCATTTCCTGTCGCATTGCCCGTCGCCTCTAACTGAGTCACCGCCATATTCAATGTGGCTGTTGGCGCTTGGGTGTCAATGCTCACGTTGGTCGTGACAACACCACCTGTGGCCGGGTTGCCTGCTGCATCGGCATAGCTGGTGGTGATGACCGCTGCACCTTGGCCAGCAGCGGAGATGGCGATTTGCGACAGCGTCACGCTCACCGTGCCGCCGGGGTTGAGGGTCGCGTTCAGGTCGTTGGCAGTGACGGTGTAGGTGACTGCGGTGCCGCCGTTAATTCTCACCGTGACCACGTCACCTTCTGCTGCGTCTGTGGGTAACGTCACCACCACGGGCACGCCATCAGCGGCTTCGGCCGCGTTGATGCCGCCACCAGCGGCTTCGGGCACGGCTGGGGCCGTCAAGGCACCGGGGCCTTGGGTGTCGATATGCACATTGGTCGTGACCGGTGAGCCGCTGGCCAGGTTGCCTGCAGCGTCGGCATAGCTGGTGGTGATGACCGCTGCACCTTCGCCAGCAGCGGAGATGGCGATTTGCGACAGCGTCACGCTCACGGTGCCGCCGGGGTTGAGGGTCGCGTTCAGGTCGTTGGCAGTGACGGTGTAGGTGACTGCGGTGCCGCCGTTAATTCTCACCGTGACCACGTCACCTTCTGCTGCGTCTGTGGGTAACGTCACCACCACGGGCACGCCATCAGCGGCTTCTGCCGCGTTGATGCCGCCACCAGCCGCTTCGGGCACGGTCGGGGCTATCAAGGCGCCGGGGCCTTGGGTGTCAATGCTCACGTTGGTCGTGACCACACCACCTGTGGCCGGGTTGCCCGCTGCGTCGGCATAGCTGGTGGTGATGACCGCTGCGCCTGCGCCTGCGCCTGCGCCTGCGCCTGCGCCTGCGGCGGCGGCAATGGCGCTTTGTGGCAAGGTCACACTCAC